>NZ_JALNUQ010000098.1:0-476 GCF_026540875.1 Sphingomonas sp. GM_Shp_2 | reverse complement strand
GCTTACAAAGCCATTCACGCTAGATGCGCTGATCGGTAAGGTGAACGAGATGATGACGTAAGGGCGAGCCGCAAGCCTCGCCTTTGCACTGAGTCGCCGCTCGTCCGCCCGACTGTCCAATACAATCCTTTCTGGGAAAGCTGGCGGGGCGGGGGGGGGGGGTACTGCTGAGGCTCAGCACCTCTAGCGCTTTCAACATGAATGGATGGCAGAAGGTGGGGAGCCGAAAAGGGGTCGCGAACGTCCACAAATGGGTCCGGACGGCCATTAGTGCGGGTCCGTGCGATCCGCCCTGTGTGTGCTGATGCTTCCGTTCATGTCCCTCCTGATGGGGCGTCCGGCGTCAAACCGCTCCAGGATATATTGCGGAACGTCGGGGTGGCGACCTCCGTCCAGCCAGATGCGGAGGTCGTCTAGTCCCTCTAAGAATAGTTCGGGTGTGGGCAGGTGATGGGCGAGTAGCGCCAGCCCCGGAT
>NZ_JALNUQ010000097.1:0-1269 GCF_026540875.1 Sphingomonas sp. GM_Shp_2 | reverse complement strand
TGAGCTGCCCCCTTCTGAGTGGTCCATCGACTATGAGAGTCTGGATCAAGGAAGGGACGACGCATGCCTGCAAAGAAGCACAAGCCCGAGGAGATCATCGGCAAGCTGCGTGAGGTGGAGATCATGCTGGGCCAGGGCGGCACGACCGCCGAAGCATGCCGGCGGATCGCGGTCAGCGAGCAGACCTACTACCGCTGGCGCAAGGAATATGGTGGCCTGAAGACGGATCAGGCTCGGCGGATGAAGGACCTGGAGAAAGAGAACCTGCGGCTGCGCCGCGCGATCTCCGACCTGACGCTGGACAAGCTGATCCTGCAGGAGGCGGCACGGGGAAACTTCTGAGCCCCGCGCGCCGCCGGCGCTGCATCGACCGGGTGAAAGAGGTGCTGGACGTATCCGAGCGACGGGTGTGCCGCGTGCTCGGGCAGCACCGGTCGACGCAGCGCAAAGTGCCGTGCGGGGCAGATGACGAGCAGGCGCTCACCGACGACGTCGTCGCGCTGGCGAAGCAGTACGGGCGCTACGGCTACCGCCGGGTGACCGCGCTGCTGCATGCGGCGGGCTGGTCGGTGAACCACAAACGGGTCGAGCGGATCTGGCGGCGCGAGGGGCTGAAGGTGCCACAGCGCCAACCGAAACGCGGCCGGCTGTGGCTCAATGACGGCTCCTGCATCCGCCTGCGGCCAGAGTATCCGGGACATGTCTGGGCCTATGACTTCGTTGAGGAGCGCACCCACGACGGGCGCAAGTTCCGCATCCTGACTATCATCGACGAGGCCAGTCGCGAGTGCTTGGCGCTGATCGTGTCACGCCAGCTCCGCCACGAAGATGTGCTGGCCGCGTTGGCCGACCTGTTCATCGAACGGGGGCCGCCAGCGCACATCAGGTCGGACAACGGCAGCGAGTTCATCGCCACCGCAGTCCAGAAATGGCTTGGGCAGATTGGCGTAAAGACACTCTACATCACGCCAGGCTCGCCATGGGAAAACGGCTATAACGAGAGCTTCAACGGCTCGCTTCGCGACGAGCTGCTTAACGGCGAGATCTTTTACAGCCTCGCTGAAGCCAGGGTGCTGATCGAGGCATGGCGCCGTCACTACAACACCGTTCGGCCACACAGCAGCCTGGGCTATCGCCCGCCGGCCCCGGAAGCGGCGCCACCGCCATTACCGGCCTCCGGTTCCGCTTCGCTCCACCTACGCCCGGCAATGGCGGCGGAGACGACAATGCACTAACTAACAACCCGGACCACTCGGTGGGGGCTGCTCA
>NZ_JALNUQ010000096.1:0-1641 GCF_026540875.1 Sphingomonas sp. GM_Shp_2 | reverse complement strand
CGATGAAGGTGCTGGTGCCGGTCAAGCGCGTGCTTGACTATAATGTGAAGCCGCGGGTGAAGGCGGACGGGTCGGGCGTCGACCTGGCGAACGTCAAGATGAGCATGAACCCGTTCGACGAGATCGCGGTCGAGGAGGCGATCCGGCTGAAGGAGAAGGCCGGCGTCACCGAGGTGGTGGTGGTCTCGATCGGCGAGCCCAAGGCGGCGGACACGCTGCGCACCGCGCTGGCGATGGGCGCCGACCGGGCGATCCTGGTGACAGCGGAGGGCCGGGTCGAGCCACTGGGCGTCGCCAAGCTGCTCGCCAGGATCGTCGAGGAGGAAAGCCCCGACCTCGTGATCCTGGGCAAGCAGGCGATCGACGACGACAACAACCAGACCGGCCAGATGCTCGCCGGGCTGCTCGGCTGGGCGCAAGGGACGTTCGCGTCGAAGGTCGTACTGGCCGAGGGGCAGGCGGTGGTCACCCGCGAGGTCGATGGCGGGCTGGAGACCGACACGCTGGTGCTGCCGGCGATCGTCACCACCGACCTGCGCCTGAACGAGCCGCGCTACGCCTCGCTGCCCAACATCATGAAGGCCAAGTCCAAGCCGATGGCGACGCGTGCCGCGGCCGATTTCGGCGTCGACATCGCAGCCCGCCACACGATCACCCATGTCGCCGAACCGGGCAAGCGTCAGGCCGGCGTCAAGGTCGCCGATGTCGACGAACTGGTGATGAAGCTGCAAGCGATGGGGATTGCCAAGTGAAGACGCTGGTCTGGGTCGAACATGACGGCGGAACCGTCAAGGATGCCACGCTGTCCGCGGTGACCGCGGCGGCAAAGCTGGGCGAGGTCCACCTGCTGGTCGCAGGGCAGGGCGTGGATGCGGTCGCCCAGTCGGCGGCGGCGATCGCCGGGGTCGGCAAGGTGCATGTCGCCGACGACGCGGCCTATGCGCATGCGCTGGCCGAGAATGTCGCGCCGCTGGTGGTGGAGCTGATGGGGCACCACGACGCCTTTGTCGCGCCGGCCACCACCACGGGCAAGAACATCGCGCCGCGGGTCGCGGCGCTTCTCGACGTGATGCAGATCTCCGACATCCTCTCGGTCGAGGGGCCGGACAGCTTCACCCGGCCGATCTACGCCGGCAACGCCATCGCCACCGTCAGGACCAGCGACAAGAAGCTGGTCGTCACCGTGCGCGGCACCGCCTTCGACAAGGCGGAGGCGCAGGGCGGCACGGGCACGATCGAGGCGGTCGCCGCCACCGGCGACAAGGGCCTGTCCAGCTTTACCGGCGCGGAGATCGCGGAGAATGCGCGTCCCGAGCTCACCTCGGCCAAGATCATCGTGTCGGGCGGCCGGGCGCTGGGTTCCGAGGAGCAGTTCCACGCGCTGATCGACCCTCTCGCCGACAAGCTGGGCGCCGCCGTCGGCGCATCCCGCGCCGCGGTCGATGCCGGCTATGCCCCCAACGACTATCAGGTCGGCCAGACCGGCAAGATCGTCGCCCCCCAGGTCTATGTCGCGGTCGGCATCTCGGGCGCCATCCAGCATCTGGCCGGCATGAAGGACTCCAAGGTGATCGTCGCGATCAACAAGGACGAGGACGCCCCCATCTTCCAGGTCGCCGACATCGGCCTGGTCGGCGACCT
>NZ_JALNUQ010000095.1:0-1657 GCF_026540875.1 Sphingomonas sp. GM_Shp_2 | reverse complement strand
GATCCAGACCGTGCGAAAACTCGCGGTCATGAAGCCGCCCGTCGTCCTTTTGGTCAGAGGGGCAGAAACCGCTGATATGTTCGGGTTTCCCGCTGCATCGGGGTCAGAACGGCTTCATGAGCACGATATCAGGCGCCGTGCCGGCCTATATGGCAGCGTGGCTCAGGCTTGTACCGCCCGGATCAGCCCCTGTACGCCGACGAGATTGATCGCCCGCCTGAGGTTGTAGGCGAGCGCCGTCAGGCTGAACTCGCCGCGAACCTTGTCGAGCCCACGCATCAGAAAGGCGCCCTGGTTCATCCACTGCTTGATGGAGCCGAAGGGGTGTTCGACCGTCTCGCGCCGGATGTTCAGAATGTCGGGTCGGGCGGCGAGGCGTATCGCCATGCGGTCGAGCACCGCCTCGCCCTCCCAGCGCGTGATACGGCGGAAGTCTCCGCGGGCACACTGTGCCTTGAGTTCGCATCCGCCACAGGCCCGCGGGTTCGAATATTGCACGATGATGTGACCGCCCTGGAGCCAGCGGTAGCGTGTATCGAGGCGCTGGTCGCCGGGGCAGTGATAGCAGTCCGCCGCTTCATCGTAGCGGAACCGCTCCTTGGGAAAGCGACCGTCGCCGACCGCCGTGCCGCGCTGGGGGCGGGCAACATAGGGCGTGATGCCGGCTCGTTCGCACGCGGCAATGTCCTCGCCCATGTAATATCCCATGTCGGCGACCACATCGATCCGGTCCACGCCAAGCAGGTCCTTGGCCGCCCCCGCCGTCTCGGCCAGAAAACCCAGGTCGCTGCCAGCATTGGTGACGTGCTGTTCGACGATCAGCTTGTGCTTCGCATCGACCGCGACTTGGGCGTTGTAGCCGACGCCGACCTTGGGATGGGCCGCCATCGCACGCGCGTCGGGATCGGTGAGCGATATCTGGCTCTCGCCACTGGCCTTCAGCTGCTCCAGCATCGCTTCTGAGACCTGGCGCTGCTCGCGCACTCTGGCGATCTTCGCTGCCAGCGCCTCGCTCCGTCTGGTCGTGCCCGCCTCCTCGCCACGGTCAGCATCGTCGAGCTGCGCGAGATACTTCTCCAGCCGCTCGTCAGCGGATTTGATATACTTGTCGAGCTTGGCCTTGGTGAAGTTGCGTGTCCGGCTGTTCACCGCTTTCAGCCGCGTGCCGTCCACCGCCAGCAGCTCGCGTCCGAACAGGTCGAGCTTGCGACAGAGCACCACGAATGCGCGGAACGCCGCCTTGAACGCGGAGCGGTTGTCGCGGCGGAAGTCGGCGATGGTCTTGAAGTCGGGCCGCAGCCCGCGCAGGAGCCAAATCAGTTCGAGATTGCGCGTCGCCTCTGCCTCAAGGCGCCGGCTCGACCGCACCCTGTTCAGGTAGCCGTACAAGTACAGCTTGAGCATATCGGCCGGATCGTAACCCGGTCGGCCGGTGGCCTTGGGCCGCGTCCGAAGGAATCCTGCCTCGACCAGATCAAGATCTTCGACGAAGGCGTCGATGAAGCGCACCGGGTTGTCCGCCGACACGTAATCCTCAACCGATGCCGGCAACAGCAGCGCCTGGTCGCGCGCGTGACCCTCGATATACGCCATGCCCGCAGCATACGCCCATCAGCGCGACGGTGGAATCGCACACGCGAGTTTTCGCACGGTCTGG
>NZ_JALNUQ010000094.1:0-1669 GCF_026540875.1 Sphingomonas sp. GM_Shp_2 | reverse complement strand
AATTACACGTAATTATTCAATTATATCAGCTAGTTAGCTACGCCGGATGGACTCCGACGCGTTTGCGGCGTTCATCCTGCAAACCCAAAATCAATGACTTAGCCGACAGGTTCGTATCAACACGATACCAAACCGTCGGGACTTCATGGGTTGCCCTGACACCAGCATGCGACGTCGTGGCACCCTCTAAGACCTCGAAACCGGCGTTTGTGGCCCGCGTGGTTGCCATTTGGGGTATCGGTGCTGCTGGACGCGACTATCGGCGTCAATCGATCGGGTCGTCGGGGCCCGAGCGGTTGTGGAACGAGGGCGCGGCTATAGCAGAGCTTCCGCTCTTCCGGTTTTCGCGCTGGAAAACGGACGTGCGTTCTGGTGGAGAGCGGCCTGTCCGCTTTTGAGCAGCGATCGCGGAGAAGCGGACGTTCGTTCAGGCAGCAGGGCAGGGGGCTTGAGCGCCTGCCGTTGGTAGAAACCGGACTGTCCGTTTTTGGGCAGTGTCGTGGCGATATCGACCGTTAGTTCATCTTGAACGGGACGGCAGCTACGCGCTCCAATCTCGATTATTCGGTGAGCCTGCGGATCACGCCCAGACCTGGCGTCCGTTCAGGATCTAGATGAGTGAACTCGAACGACGTAATTTTCACCGAATATTCATTCCGGCGCCACGCGAAGATTGCCGCGATAAATCCAGCCCCCGACCGGGGCGGCCGAGCCATAGTCATAGACTGCTACCCGTGCCTAGTCGCCGTTCGCGTCCCGCACTTCTACCCGTTGATCGGGATAGACGATGCGGGTGACGAGGCCCTGCCGCGCTGGGGCCACCCGCAAATTTGCGCGGCCATGGACATAGCGGATACGTCCCGTAACTGCGTCTCGCCAAGCACACTCTCGCGCAAGATACTGCGACAACCCCAGCATGGTTCTCGCCGCGGCGACGTTCCACGCCTAGCCGATGCCAAGCGCGATTATGGCATCGACCTTACGCTGTGAAAATCGGCTCTGAAGGCACGCCGCTAGCGGGTCGCCTTCACGCGCTCCCACTCCCTCTTCAGCACGACGTGGGCAAGCCGCATCGCGTAGCCCACGAGGTCGCTGAAAGCCTTATCTTGAGTCTCCTTCGAGACGCCGCTCGGAATCGGTCCGAGGAGTGGGCGCCAAGCGTCCTCGTCGTATCCCTCGTCGGCCGCAATCACCGCTCTGACGTTCCGAACGTCGTGGATCTCGGCGAACCGTCGCTCACCACCTCCGAAGAATGCCATCCTCAGGCTGAGATACATCAGCAGACGGTGGTCCTTCTCGCTCGGGTTGAGCATGAGCTCCATCTCGAGCCGACGGCGGTTGAGATCGTTCTGACGCTCCGACACCTGATCATCCCCGTGGATTGTTCCAGCAAGCGCGACAAAGTCGGCGATGCGGGCGCGGAGCTTGACGATCCACGCTTGACGGCTGTCCGCCTTCACCTTGGCTTGCAGCTGGCGATGGGTGAAGTAAATGGAGACGGCCGCCGCGGTGAGAGCGAGGAGCGCGGTCAGGTTGGCGCTCAGCTCGAGCGAGACGCCTGCGACTCGCTCGGGACCGGGCGCCGAAGCGGGACTAACGGTCAGGAGGCGCGGCAGGATGGGGCCGGCGACGACGATCGAGAGCGCCTCGATCGCGACGCAGCCGAGGA
>NZ_JALNUQ010000093.1:0-4400 GCF_026540875.1 Sphingomonas sp. GM_Shp_2 | reverse complement strand
AACCTCATGCCACCAGCCTGACCCAAACCCCGTTCGTCTCGAGTAACCGTCGAGTAGCGGCAGAGCCGCGTATCGAGACGGTGTATCGAGAGGCATGTTGCCGCACGCGGCCATGTCTCGGCACGAACAGGCAAGGGGGACGACCTTGCGCGCGAAACCCTGCGCGCCCTCAGGCAAGCTGGCAGATATCGAGCACGTCCATGTCCTCATAATCCTGGTTCTCGCCGGCCATAGCCCAGACGAAGCTGTAGCTGCTGGTGCCGGCGCCCATGTGCACCGACCATGGCGGCGAGATCACGCCGTCGCCATCGCCCAGCAGGATATGGCGCAGCTCGTCGGGCTGGCCCATATAGTGGAAGACGCGGGCATCGTCCTCCAGGTCGAAATACAAATAGATTTCCGATCGCCGCTCATGAACGTGCGGCGGCATCGTGTTCCACACGCTCCCCGGATCGAGCCGCGTCAGCCCCAGGCACAGCGACGCGCTCTGGCAGGCATGGGGCAGCACCAGTTGGTGGATCGACCGCGCGTTCGACGTCTCCTGGCTGCCGCGCCGCATCGGCGGATTGCCCGCCAGCGTCATGTGGACGATCGGATAGGCGGCATGCGCGGGCACGCTGAGCAGGTAGAAGCGTGCGCCCGCCCCTTCGAATCGAACGTCCCGGCTGCCCATCGGCACGTAAAGCGCCTCATATTTCGCCAGCGGATAGGCGACGCCGTCCACCGTCACCGTGCCGGCCGCGGGCCCGATATTCACCACGCCCAGTTCGCGCCGCTCCAGCAGCGGATGCCCGGCCGCACTTGCCGGCTCCCGCTGCACCGGCAGGTCCAGCGCCGCCTCGCCCGGCATCGCCCCGCCGATGATGAAACGCTCCCCGTGCGAATAGGTGAGCACCAGTTCGCCGGCACGGAACAGCCCCGTCACCGCATGGCGATCGTGCAGGTCGGCGTTGCTGGCCCCCATCATCATGTCGGGATGAACGGCATGATAGGTTTTGGCGAACAGGGGATCGGCGCTCATCGCCCGGTCTGCTCCATATCGGCGACCGCGGTGGCGGCGAGCAGAAAGGCCCCGACGCCGTAATATTGCGTATCGCTGGCGGTGACCCGGTCGGGCCGGTCGCTCACCTGCTGCACCCAGCCCAGCCGCCCATCGGGCTGTATCGCGCGGCTCAGCGCATTCCAGCCGCGGAGCGCCGCCGGCCGATAGCGCGCCTTGTCCAACAGACCAGCCTTCACGCCCCAGGCAAAGCCATAGGTGAAGAAGCCCGTCCCGCTCGTCTCCGGCGGGGAATTCTCCGGCGCCAGCAGGGACGGCGCCCAATACCCATCCGGCTTCTGTAAGGTCAGCAGCTTGGCCGCCATTTCCTTGAACAGCGCCTCCATCCGGCGCCGGTCCGGGCTGTTGGCGGGCAGTTGCGGGATGATCCGCGCCATGCCGCCGAACACCCAGCCATTGCCGCGCGCCCAGAATTGCTTGCGATCCTGCTCGTCGCGCCGATCGAAGAAGCGGCTGTCCCGGTAATACAGATGCTCGACCGGATCATACAGGAAGTCGGTGGTCGCCCAGAACTCCTTGGTGGCGAACTGCCGGTATTTGGGGTCGCCCGTCTGGTTGCTCAGCACCGCCAGGGCGGGCGGCGCCATGAACAGCGCATCGCACCAGCACCAGCGGTCCAGGCACTCGGTGGCACTGTAACCGCCCTTTTTGGGCACTGCGAAGGCCAGGGTCGTCACCGCCGGCTGGTCCACCACCCGGTCGAATGCCGCGCGCGTCGGCGCCCGCGCCTCGGCGCCTGCGCCGTTTGCCGCCGCCCACAAATAGGCCTGGGTGATCGCGTGATCGTCCGCGAAATAGGGCTTGTCGCCGGGCCGCCAGGCGTTGCGCCGGCCCATGTCCATGATCGCCTGCTTGATCCGCGGCGGGGTGCCCGGCGCATCTGCCAGCGCGGTCATCCCCACCCAGAACACGGCCTGCTCCCACGCCCGTGGATTGCGCGTCTCGCCGGTGGCTGCCGCGATATGGCTGGGATCCAACCGGCCGAGCTGCCAGTCCGCCAGCTTTACCGCCGTTGCCCGCACCGCTGCCGGATCGACCGCCGCCGCGCCTTGCGCTGCGGCAGGGATCGCACCGGGCCATGCGGCGACGGACGCCAGCCCCAGGGCCAGGGCAAGACGCATGTTCATCGTCACTTCTCCATCACAGCAAGGGGGGCGCGCCGATGGCAAAAGCCGGGCATCACGCGGCGATCAGATAGCCCTGCCGCCTCCCCTGCCCGCTCGTGCCGCATCGGCATCCATCCCCCGATCTCGCGCATCGTTCGGCGCCGACAATTTGTAGGATAACTATCGGCCGTATGTCAAACGGTTCACGGCAAAGCGGTCTGGGGATCGTCGTTCGCGCCGTCGCTCAATTCGGAATGGCGGTTCAGGCTTTCCTGCATATGGTCCCACGCCGCCTGGCGCGCGCGCGGCACGTCCATGCGCGTGATGGCGTCCAGGATCGCCTCATGCTCGGCCCGCACCTTGGCGACATAGGCCTCATGCGCGCCCACCGGCTTGTTGCGCAGATACAAATTGCGTGGCGGCACCAGACGCAGGCCCAGAAAGTCGATCAACCGGACGAAATAGTCGTTTCGTGTCGCCCGCGCGATCGCCAGATGAAACTCCACGTCCGCCGCGGCGGCGGCCACCGGATCGTCACTGAACTGCGCCATCCGCCGCAGGGCGGCGCGCATCGCGCCGACATCCTCGGTCGTGCGCCGTGCCGCGGCGAACGCCGCCATCTCCGCCTCGATCGCCAGCCGCATCTCCAGCAGCCGGATCACGTCGGCCAGTTCCGACAATTCGTCGCGCGTCACCTGGAACGCGCGATAGCGTGCATCCTCCGCCACATACACGCCCGATCCCTGACGGGAGACGACCAGCCCCTGCGCCTCCAGCCGGGCGACCGCCTCGCGCACGACCGTCCGGCTGACCTTTTCGGTTTCGGCGATGATCTTCTGCGTGGGCATCTGGGCACCGGGCGCCAGGTCCCCGTCCAATATGCTGGTTTCCAGCTTCGCGAACAGGGCATCCGCCATCGACAAAGCCTTGGCCATCTCACTCCTCGCCACCCGGTCTTATCCTACGATTACACGCTTCCCCCGCGCCTACATCGACAGCGCTGTCAATAGTCGACCGGATAGTCCTTCCGGAAATCCTGCCCCGCATAGGCGCGCCGCATCGTCCACGGCATCGCCGCCCCCGTCCAGAACGGGTCCGATGCCGGCCGCCCCAGCGCCACCAGCCCTTCAGACGCGATATACATGCTGCCGGCGTTCGAATACCAGTCGCCCAGCGTCGGCTGCGCGCGGGTAAAGCCGATCGTCAGGAAGCCGTCCGCATTGAAGTTGCTCGGGTCGGCGAACACCCGTCGTGCCGCCATCACCGTCGCCGAGCGGACCTGCGGCCCGGGCAGCGTTTCCGGCAGCCAGCCACGCCACGCCAGCACGCCCAGCACCTGATGCGCCGCGATGCGATAGGTCAGCGACCGGCCGATGGCGGCATAGGCGCCGTCCGGCCCGATCATCCGCTCCAGATGCTCGCCATATCGCTGCATCCGGTGCCGCGCCTGTCCAAACGCTTCCGCCGGCTTCAGATTGTTGAACGACGGGTTGCCGCGCGACAGCACCTCCAGCACCTGCACCATCATCGGATGGATGACGTAGCTGTTGTAGTAATCGAAGTGGAACCGCTCGCCATCGCCGTACCAGCCGTCCCCGACATACCAGTCGCCCGCGAACAGCTTGACCGTCATGTCGACGCGCATCGGGTCCCAATCCTCGCCGATTGAGAACAGGAACGCTTCGTTCATCGCCGCGAACAGCAGCCAGTTCTGATAAGGCGGGGATATGCGGCGCAGGCCTTTGATCACCGCGACGATGCGCTGCTTGGTCTTGGTGTCCAGCGGCTCCCACAACGTCTTTGGCGCACGCAGCAGCGCACTGGTGAAATAGGCGCTGTCGACCAGCGCCTGGCCATGCCCTTCCCAGCCCAGCCGGTCCGGGCTGGCCGGATCGACCGAGTGGACATAGCTTTGCACCGCCTGTTCGCGCAGCGTGCGCCGCAGCCGCCCCTCGGCATCGTCGGTGTCCGGCAGGGCCAGCCACGGCGCGATCCCGTCGATCAGCCGCGCGAACGCCTCCATATAGGCGACCTTGGGATCCCGCTTGTCCCAGGTCGGGCTCAACTCGGGCGTCCACTCCTGCTGCAGACGCCCCCGCGCCATGCGCGACAGCACCGGCGTCGCCATCCGCTCCAGCAGGCCGAGCATATAGCGGCGGTCCTCTCCCCCGCTCGGCAGCGCGGACCTGTCCCCCGCCGCCTCCCCGGCCATCCCCTGCGCCCGCACCGGCACC
>NZ_JALNUQ010000092.1:0-4404 GCF_026540875.1 Sphingomonas sp. GM_Shp_2 | reverse complement strand
CCCAGCGGCAGCGCGGCCGCCCCCGTCACCTCGGGCGCCAGCGCGCGTGCGATCGCACCCACCGAAACCGGCCCGTCATCCGCCTCCACCTCGAAGGTCAGTTGCGGGATGCGGTTGCCATAGTCGCCCAGCGCCATGTCCTCGAACACCGCATAGGCGATCCCGCGATGCGCCGGCGCGGCGGCCCCTTCGGCCGCGGCGATCGCCGGATCGACCGGTTGATCCTCGCCGCCCAGGTACAGCCGGAACCCCGTCGCCGTCTTGAAGTCACCCCCCGCGCCCCTCAGCAGCCGTCCATCCGCCCAGATCCGCCGGAGCCGGCGGATCGGCCGCGCCGACAGCGCCACCGCAAAGCTCGCGGCATAGCTGTACGTCTCGGTTGCCGGCCGCCCCTTGCCGCCCCGGCTACCCCCGCGCGTCTCGATCAGGTCGGTCGACCAGATCACCGTGCCGCCGACCCGCATCGTCCCGAACAGCCTGGGCAGTTGCGTGCCATAGGACGATGTCTGCACCTGCAACTCGGTCAGCCGCGGCCCCTGCCGCCGGGCCGGGCCCAGCACCGCGCGGTCCACCGCATTGCCCAGCATCGCCCCCAGCGCGCCGCCGATCGGTCCCCCGATCGCCGATCCCACCGCCCCCAGCACCAACGTCGCCATTCCCGTCCCCCCGAACGCGCCATCCACCCAGTATTGGCCACGGCACCGGCCCCGGCCGCTCTACCACCCGCCGCAGCCCCGCATCGCCGTGGACGATGCCGCCCGCCACCCGCACCGCCAGATGCAACTGCCCGGGCCCAGCGCGCAGCAGCAGCACCTCGCCCGGCCCGCCATCGTCGCTGCGCACCAGATGCGCATCCAGCCAGCGGGTCGCCCGCGCCGCGACGCCGCCGCGCAACGCGTAGCCGGTCGGCACCGCCAGCCCGGTCGCGCACGCCACCACGCCCACACAGTCCAGCCCGTCCGCCGGATCGCGCCCGTGCAGCCGGAACCCCGCGCCCACCAGCGCCCGCGCCGCCGCCGCCACCCCGCTCATGCGCCGGGATACCGGGTCAGCAGGTCGATCCCCGGCAGGAACGGCTCACCGCGAAAGTTCACGGCATTGCCGAACCGCCCGGCACAGGTGGCCAGCGACTTGTCACACCCCTCCACCAGCTCCACCAGCGCACCCGGCACCACCGCAAACGCCGGGGCGCCACGCAGCCACAGCGTATCGCCTGCGGACCGCGCCACCGCCGCCTCCAGCCCGGCATTGTCCCCGCCGAACCAGCGCAGCCGCCCGCCGCCCCAGCCGTCCGCCACCGGCTCGACCGCATCCACCGTCACCCGCGCGCCCTCCGCCGCCGTCACCGTCGTGAAGCGCCGCCGCCCCGCCATCGCCACCCGGCAACGCGCATCGCCCAGCTCCGCCCGGCATTCGGGCGAGGTTTCCTCGACCACCGCCCGCTCCAGCACCACGCTCGCCGCGCGCAGTTCCGCACCAAACCCGCCGTCCTCCAGCGACACCGCACCGATCCGCCCCTCGCCCAGCGGCACCGGCGCGCGCTCGCCGGTCCAGTCCGCCGCGAACGCCACCACCCGCGCGCCCTCCCATCGCCCGGCGAGCAGGTCGCGCTCGGTGATCGCATCGCTGGTCAGCGCGCCCCTCGCCTCCATGCTCTCCGGCTCCAGCGTATCGCCGCGCACGATCGCGGAGGGCACCAGTCCCGGCGCGGCGCGATAGATCAGGTCGTCCAGCACCAGGTCGCGGTCATGCGCGGTCAGCCCGATCGTCACCCCGTCGCGCCGCTCCAGCCGCCAGCACAGCACGCGCGTCACCACCCGGTCGCCGCTCATGCCTCGCGCACCTCGACCAGCGGCACCGCCGGCGCCGCCCCCGCGAGAAAGGTCGCCCGCGTCACGCTCAGCCTGTCCTCGGCAAAGCGCACGGGCACGTCGAAGGTGAAGCTGGCGCGCACCCGCACGCCCGCCACCGGCGCGGTGTCCAGCACCACCCAGCCGCCCGGCCCCAGCGCGAACCCCGCCACCGCGCGGCCGTCGGCGCTGACCGACACGGTGCCCGCCACCGGCCGGGTGATCCGCCGCTGCTGCCCGCCGTAAGCCTTGACCAGCGCGAAGCGCCGGGTCCGCCCGTCGCCGGTGCCGATCGTCACCCCCACCGCGTCATGGTCGAAGGGATCGCGCAAGCGGAACCCGCGCGCCGGACCCAGCCTTGCGCGAAAGAACGCCAGCAACGCGGCGATGTCCGCTTCCGATCGCACGCCCGGCCCGACATCATACTGCGTCCGCGCCTCCGCCCAGGCGGCGTTGCGCGTCTCGTGCCCGCCCGCACTGGTCACGACCGATGTCGAGAAGCCGGGCGACACCTCCGTATCGCGCCCCAGCGCCAGCGGGAACATCACGTCGTCGAACGCCTCCACCCCGTCCTCCCCTTTCCAATGTACGAAGCCGTCGCGCATCACCTGCGGCAGCGCCCACAGCACCACGTCCGCCACGCCGCGCGCCCGCGCGGCTTGCGCCGCCGCATCGATCAACCCCCATTGCGCGCGCTGGTCGGGCCGCAGCACGAAGCCCGACAGGTAATGCTGCCGCTCTGCCGGATAGCCCAGCCGCGCCTCCGCCAGCGCGATCCCGGCACGGGTGGAGGCGCTGTCCCCCTCCGTCACCCAGTCATAATCCTCCAGTTGCAGCACATCGAATGCCGGGCTCGCCCAGCCCACCGGCATGTTCGCGCGCTTGGCCTCCGGCGCGGCGGCATCCAGCACGGTGGGCAGATAGGTGAGGAGCAGCGTCTCGCACCCCGGCGCCGCGCCCCGTGCCGCCGCGCACAGCGCTGCGGTGGAGGCGGCAAGGCACGCCCCCGCCCGGTCCAGCGTCGCCTTCTGCGCCTCGGTCTTGGCGCCCCGGATGCTGTCCATCGCCACCGGCGCGAACGCCGCCATGGCGGCCGCGTCATAGAGGCAGGGCCGCGCGCCGTCGGGCTGCACCCACCACCACGGCTCCCCCACCTGGAACCGTGGGGGCAGCCCGGCGGCCGTGCCGATCGCCAGAAACGCCGCCGCCACCGCCCGCAGATACCCCATTGCCCCGTCATGCGCCGGGCTCAGCAGCGTCGATGGCGGCACCCATCCGGTCAGCGCCGGGCTGCCGTCGCTCGCGCGCTGTTTCCAGTCGTTCCAGCAATGCGCATCGAACAGTTCGTAGGACAGCGACCAGATGATGCCGTATCCCAGCGCCCGCGCCTCAGCGGCGAACGCCCGGTGCCATGCAACGCAGGGCGCGTTCAGCACGCCACCCGCCAGACTGGCGTAGAACCCCCCGCCCAGCGCCTCCAGCCGGAAATAATGGCTCATGCCGACATAATGGGTGATCGCCCCGCGATACCCCAGGTGCAGCGCATTGCGCAGCAGCCGTGCCGGCGTCAGATTGTAGCTGTCGTCATAGCCGCTGGCGATGCGGCAATCATGTTCGGGCAGCACCGCATCGCCGATCGCGATCACCGCACCCGGCCCCTCACAGGCGATGCCGGTCAGCTCCACCCATCCCTCGGCCGGCGCGGCCAGCGGCGCATCCGCCCCCGTATAGCCCGGCGCGACCAGCGACACGAACATCCGGTCGACATCGCCCGCCCACACCGGGTCCGCCTCGCCCGGCAACAGGAACCCGCCATCGACGCGGGCGAAGTCGATCGACACGACCGCGTCCTCGCGCGACCCCACCGCATAGTTCCACAGCCGCACATACCAGGCCCGCATCCGGCCCGCCGCATCGCGCCCCTCGATGGTCAGCACTGGGCCGTTCACCGCATCCAGCGCCCGCACGCCCCCCGAGCGCCACCGGAACGACAACCGGCACCCGCGAAAATCCCGCGCGGTTTGGTAGGCCAGCAACGGATGATCGAAACGGTCCTCCGCTTCCCAGATCAACCCGGCCAGATCGTCCGCCTTGTAGAACACCGCATCCACCCGCAGTGCATCGGGTGCGGTCGTCACCACCGACGCCATCATCGGCCGCGGGAAATTCACCGTCCAGAACCGCGGATCGAACCGCGAGATCACATCCCCCCGCTGTTCCCGGCGAGCGCTGCACAGATTCCAGCCCATGATATCCCCCTAACGATGGCCCAGCTCTGCTTGGCAGCCCCTCACCCAACCCTCTCCCCGGAGGGGAGAGGGCACCCACAAAACCCCTCTCCCCTCCGGGGAGCATCGGGTCGTCCATGCCCCCGGCATGGACTGAACAGCGCGGGGCGCTGTTCACCCGATGCTGGAGGGGCCCATCGCGCCAGCGATGGGAGGGTGAGGGGCCGCCCCAAACGCAACATGCCTAATCCTCAGCAAGCGCCGCCCGAACCGCCCGAGCCACCTGCCGCCCGGACCGCGCCAGCGCTGCCGGGGCCTCGCCCGCC
>NZ_JALNUQ010000091.1:0-5020 GCF_026540875.1 Sphingomonas sp. GM_Shp_2 | reverse complement strand
GGATCGCGCGTTTGGGATCGGTGAGGACGGTGAGGCCGTCCGCGGCGATGCGGCCGTCGGAGGAGAAGGCGGAGATGACGTCGGCCCGGTTGCTGGCAAGCGCGCGGTACATGAAGGTCGGGCTGTAGGGCGTCATCGCGGCGAAGCGCAGGCCATAGGCGTCCCGCACCTCCGTCCATTCCGGCCGATCGAGAAATTCGAGATCGCTGCCCAGGCGCAACGCGGGCGCGGCGGCGGACAGGTCGGACAGGGTGGCGATACCCCGGCGACGCGCATCATCCCCGCGCATGGCAAAGGCATAGGCATTCTCGAACCCCAGGGGGCCGAGCAGCCGAACGCCCTGACCATTCGTCCAGCGGGACAGGTCGGCAAGCATGGCGGCGCGCGGCGGCACGTCGCTGCGGTGCATCGCGGTGGTCCACAAGGTGCCGGCATATTCGACATAGACATCGACATCGCCGGCACGGGCGGCACCGAAGATCACCGCGGAGCCGAGGCCGTCGCGGTAGCGGACCCGGTAACCGGCCTGCGTCAGCCGGTCGCCGATCAGGCGGGCGAGGATATATTGCTCGGAAAAATTCTTGGCGCCGATCACGACCGTGCGATCCTCGCCGCGCGGCCATAGCGGCGCGGTGGCCAGCGCGAGCCCGCCGGCGAGCAGCGCCACGCCGGTCAGCCAGACGGCACGGCGGCCGCGGGCAAGGCCGCGTTCGATCATGCCGATCACCGCATCGACGCCGAGCGCGAGCACGGCGGCGGCAAGGCAACCGGCGAGGACCAGCGCCCACGCCTGGGTCTGCAGCCCGGCAAAGATCAGGTCGCCGAGGCTCGGCTGGCCGACGGTGGTGGACAGGGTGGCGGCGCCGATCGTCCATACCGCGGCGGTGCGGATGCCGGCGACGAGGACGGGGGCGGCAAGCGGCAGTTCCACCTGCCACAGCTTTTGCGCAGGCGTCATGCCGACCGCATCGGCGGCGCGGGTGACGGCGGGGTCGAGCCCGGTCAGCCCGGTGACGCCGTTGCGCAGGATCGGCAGCACCGCATAGAGCGACAGGGCGAGCAGCGAGGGCAGGAAGCCGAGCGCGGGGATGCCCCCGCCGACCAGCCCCGACAGGATGAGCAGCAGCGGATAGAAGAGCGCGAGCAACGCCAGCGACGGAATGGTCTGCACAAGGCTGGCGAGGGCGAGCGCGATGCGGCCGAGCTTCGGCTGGCGGGCGGAGAGCAGCGCGAGCGGCAGGCTGACGACCATGCCGAGCGCGAGCGCGGCGATGGCGAGCAGGACGTGCTGGGCGAGCAGCGGGGGCACGCGGGCCAGCGCATCGAGGAAGGCGCTCATCGGCTGAGCGCCGCCAGCCGTTCGGCCTGATGCCGGGGAACCGCCATCAGCGCCTGCGCCCCCTCACCGCCGCCGCCGGTGGCGAGCTGCCGGGGCGTGGCGTCGGCGACGATGCGACCCTTTGCCATCAACAGCACCCGGTCGGCGAGGAGCAGCGCCTCCGCCATGTCATGGGTGACGAGGACCGTGGTGAGGGCGAGACGATCATGCAGCGCGCGCAACCGGGTGCCGAGCCCGTCGCGGGTGACGGGATCGAGCGCGCCAAGCGCCTCGTCGAGCAGCAGGACGGCGGGCGAGGGGGCAAGCGCGCGGGCGATGGCGACGCGCTGGCGCTGACCGCCGGAGAGTTGGTCGGGGCGACGGTCGGCGAGGTCGCGGGGCAGCTCGACCAGATCGAGCATCTCGGCGACGCGGTCGCCCGTGGGCGTACCGGCGAGGCGCAGGCCGATCGCGATGTTGCGCGCGACGCTCATGTGCGGAAACAGGCCGTCGCCCTGAAACACATAGCCGATGCGACGGCGCAGCAGATGGGGTGAGCCATCGGCGACATCGCGCCCCTCGACCCGGACGGTGCCGGCGTCGGGGCGGACCAGCGCGTTGATCGTCTGGAGCAGCGTCGACTTGCCCGAGCCCGAGGTGCCGACAAGCGCGACAAAGGCGCCGGGCGCGATGGCGAGCGATACGTCGTCCACCGCGGTGGTTGCGCCAAAGCGCCGGGTGACGCGGTCAAGCGCGATGATCGGGGCTGGCATCGGCGGCGATGATGCGGAATGATGCCCGAAACGTCAAACGATTGGCGGCGATCACATAAGGAGAGGATATGCAGGCGATCTTCGTCACCGGTGCCGCATCGGGCATCGGGCGGGCCACCGCGACGCTGTTCGCCAAGGCCGGATGGCGCGTCGGGCTGGCCGACCGGAACGAGGCCGGGCTGGCGGAGGTCGCCGCGAGCCTGGGCGGGCCGCACAGCACGCATGTGATGGACGTGCGCGACGTCGGCGCGTGGGAAAGCGAGCTGGCCAGTTTCATGATCGCGGGCGGGCGGCTGGACGTGCTGTTCAACAATGCCGGGATCGCCGCGGGCGGGCCGTTCGGCGCGATCGACATCGATGCGCTGGACCGGGTGATCGACATCAATTTCCGCGGCCTCGTCTACGGCGCGCGGGTCGCCTATCCGCATCTGAAGGCAACGCCGGGATCGTGCCTGCTCAACACGTCGTCGGCGTCGGGCATCTATGGATCGGCCGGGCTGGCGACCTATTCGGCGACGAAGTTCGCGGTGCGCGGGCTGACCGAGGCGCTGGACGGCGAATGGGCGGCGGACGGGATCAAGGTGCGCGCGATCATGCCCAGTTTCATCGATACGCCGCTTCTGGATGCCGTGGTGGGCAAGGGCACCGCGCGCGAGCGGGTGCGGGCGCAGGGGCTGGAATTCACGCCGGTCGAAACCGTGGCGCAGGCGGCATGGGACGCGGTGCATGGCGACCGGGTGCTGACCCCGGTGGGCCGGACGGCGCGGCGGATGATGTTCGCGGCGCGGTGGATGCCGGGCAAGCTGCGACGGCAGATGCGCGGGGGGCGGTAGGGCGTTTACGGCCCTCTCCCCAACCGGGGAGCATCAGGTGAACAGCGCCCCGCGCTGTTCAGCGCATGCCGGGGGCATGGGCGACCTGATGCTGGAGGGGACCCGCGGCTTTAGCCGTGGGGAGGGTGAGGGGCAGACAAACAGTGCTGCGCTGCTGGGCTGCCCCTCACCCTCCCACCGCTTGCGCGGCGGGCCCCTCCCTCTCCCCGAAGGGGAGAGGGCTTTTCTTAGCCCTTCACTCGCCCATGATCGCGTCGATCGCCTCGGCAAGTTCGATGTCGCGGCCCGAGAGGCCGCCGGCGTCGTGGGTGGTCAGCAGGATGTCGACGCGGTTCCAGACATTCTTCCATTCGGGATGGTGGTCCATCTTTTCCGCGATCAGCGCGACGCGGGTCATGAAGGCGAACGCTTCCACGAAATCGGCGAACACCACCGTGCGCGTGATCGCATCGCGTGCTTCGTCGTGATCCCAGTCGGGCAGGCCATCCAGTGCCTCGGCCCGGTCCATTTCGCTGAGCGGCTCGATCATCCCAATCCCCTATATCGCTTGCCGGTTCCGGCGGGCCACGGGTATGGCCTGATGCATGGGCGGGCAAGACGGCATCGGCGCGGCACCGGACGCGCACACGATCGAGGCATTGGCACGCGCGACGATCGCCAAGCTGCCGCGAGCCTTTGCCGAGCATCTGGGCGACGTGGTGCTGTTGATCGAGGAGTTCGCCGATGACGAAACGCTGGCGAGCCTGGGGATCGAACATCCGCTGGACCTGACCGGCCTGTATCACGGGCGGCCGGTGGGCGAGAAATCGTCAATGGACTCCGGCGCGCTGCCCGACCGCATCCACCTGTATCGCCGCGCGATCCTGGACGAATGGATCGAAACCGGCGTGCGGCTGGACGAGCTGGTCGCGCATGTGACGATCCACGAGATCGGGCATCATTTCGGCCTGTCGGACGACGACATGCACGCGCTGGAAGACGCGGTGGCGGACGCGTGATGTTGGCCCTTAGCGGCGTGGCGGGCGCGCGCGGGCAGCGGATGCTGTTCGAGGGCGTCGACCTTGCGCTGGCGCCGGGCGGGGCGGGCGTGGTGACGGGGCCGAACGGGATCGGCAAATCGAGCCTGCTCAGGATCGCGGCCGGGCTGTTGCCGCCTGCCGCCGGCACGGTGGAGCGGGGCAGGCGGGTCGCGCTGCTCGCCGAGGGGGCGGCGCTGGACGGGGAGCGGACGGTGGCGCAGGCGCTGGCGATGTGGGCGCGGCTGGACGGGGAGCCGGACGTGGAGGCGCGCGTCGCCGGGGCGGTCGCGGCGGTGGGGCTGGCGGCGAAGGCGGATCTGGCGGTGCGGTTACTGTCCACGGGGCAGCGGCGGCGGGTGGAGCTGGCGCGGGTGGTGGCGACGCGGGCGCCGATCTGGCTGCTGGACGAGCCGGCCAACGGGCTGGACGCGGACGGCGTGGCGATGCTGGCGGCGCTGGTCGCCCGCCACCGGGCGGCGGGCGGCGTCGCGCTGGTGGCGACGCATCAGCCGATCGACCTGGGCGATGCGGTGGCGGTGCGCCTGGGCGGCGCGGCGTGACCGCGCTGATCCTGCGCGACGTGCGCCGGGGCCTGAGCGGCGGGACCGCGACGATCGTGATCGGCTTCTTCCTGCTCGTCACCATCCTGTTTCCTTTTGCGATCGGGCCGGACGGCGCGGTGCTGGCGCGGGTCGGCGGGGGCGTGATCTGGGCGGCCGCGCTGCTGGCGGCGCTGTTGCCGGTGGAGCGGCTGGTGGCGCCCGATCTGGAAGCGGGGGTGTTCGATCAACTGGCGGTGCGGGGGCATTCGCTGGTGGCGGTGGCGGCGGCAAAGATGCTGGCGCACTGGATTGGGTTCGCGCCGCTCATGATGGTGGCGGCGGTGGCGGCGGCGGGGTTGCTGGACCTGTCGGCGGCGACGCTGTTGCGGGTCGAGCTGGGGCTGCTGCTCGGCACGCCGGGGCTGGCGGCGCTGGGGATGGCGACGGGCGCGCTGACCGCGTCGCTCCGCGGGGCGGGCGCACTGGCAGGGGTGGTGATGCTGCCGCTGGCGGTGCCGGTGCTGATTTTCGGCGC
>NZ_JALNUQ010000090.1:0-5711 GCF_026540875.1 Sphingomonas sp. GM_Shp_2 | reverse complement strand
AAGGGTGAGGGGTTGCCACAGGCGGTGCGCTGTTTGGCGGCCCCTCACCCTCTCACCGCTTCGCGGCGGGCCCATCCCTCTACCCGGAGGGGAGAGGGGCCACATCGGCAGCGCACGGGCGTCCTGATGCTCCCGGTGGGAAGAGGGTGCTTTTGCGTAAGTGGTTTGCGTCGTGCGCGGTTTGGGGTAGCGAGCGGATATGGCTTCCACGATCGCATGCGATGTCGCGATCGTCGGTGCGGGTCTGGCGGGTAGCCTGGTCGCACTGGCGCTGAAAGGACGGCACCCGGACCTCGACGTCCGGCTGGTCGATGCGGGCGACAGCATCGGCGGCAACCACCTGTGGTCGTTCTTCGGCAGCGATGTCGCGCGCGCCGATCGCTGGATCGTGGAGCGCGCCGTCGCCCATGCCTGGGCCAGCTATGACGTGGCGTTTCCGGCGCATGGCCGGACGATCGCGCAGCCCTATTACTCGATCGAGAGCAGCCGGCTGGACCGGGTGGTGCGCGCCACCCTGCCCGAACAGGCGCTGCTCCTGGGGCGCAAGGCGCTGGGCGTGTCGGCGACCGCAGTGGTGCTGGCCGATGGTGACCGGATCGAGGCAAAGGGCGTGATCGACACGCGCGGCACCGGCGACCTGTCCACGCTGGATTGCGGATGGCAGAAATTCGTCGGGCGCGAACTGGCGCTGGCGGCGCCGCACGGGCGCGAGCGGCCGGTGGTGATGGATGCGACGGTGAAGCAGGTGGACGGTTACCGCTTCGTCTACGTCCTGCCCTTCGGGGCCGATCGCATCTTCGTCGAGGACACCTATTATTCGACCTCCGCCGACCTCAACCGCGGGGCGATCGTGCCGCGGCTGGAGCGATATGCCGCGGCGATGGACTGGGACGTCACCGAGGTCGTCCGCGAGGAGGCCGGCGTGTTGCCGGTGGCGATGGGCGGCAATTTCGAGGCCTATTGGCGGTCGGGCGGGGCCAAGACGCCCAAGGCCGGGATGCGCGCCGGGCTGTTCCACCCGACCACCGGCTATTCGCTGCCCGATGCGATCCGCACGGCCAGCGCGATCGCGGCGCGGCGCGACTTTGCGGGCGCGGACCTGCACGACCTGACCTATGGTCTGGCGCGCGACGCCTGGGACGCGCGCAAATTCTATCGTATGCTCGACACCATGCTGTTTCGGGCCGCCGAGCCCGAGGAACGCTACCGCGTGCTTGAGCGCTTCTATCGACTGGCGCCCGGCCTTATCGGGCGCTTCTATGCAGGACAATCGACCATGGCCGACAAGGCGCGTATCCTGACCGGCCGGCCGCCGGTGCCGATCGGCCGCGCGATCTCCGCGCTGAGGGGGGCCCGCGCATGAAGACCGCGATCGTCATCGGGTCGGGTTTCGGCGGGCTGGCGCTCGCCATCCGCCTGCAATCGGCGGGCGTGCAGACCACGATCGTGGAGTCGCGCGACAAGCCGGGCGGGCGGGCCTATTACTGGGAACGCGACGGCTTCACCTTCGATGCCGGGCCGACCGTGATCACCGATCCCAACTGCCTGCGCGAGCTGTGGCAGCTTACCGGCCGCGAGATGGCGGACGATGTGGTGCTCGATCCGGTCAACCCCTTCTACCGGCTGAACTGGGTCGACGGGACCAATTTCGACTATACCAACGACGACACGCTGCTGCGCTCCGAGATCGCCAAGCTGGAGCCGGACGATGTTGCCGGGTACCAGCGCTTCCTCGACTATGCGGCGGGCGTGTACCGGGAAGGCTATGAAAAGCTGGGCCATGTCGCGTTCCTCGACTTCGCGTCGATGGTGAAGGCGGCGCCGGCGCTGGCGAAGTACCAGGCGTGGAACTCGGTCTACGCAATGGTGTCCAAGTTCGTGAAGTCGGAGAAGCTGCGCGAGGCCTTGTCCTTCCACACGCTGCTGGTCGGCGGCAATCCGATGACGACGAGCGCGATCTATGCGCTGATCCACAAGCTGGAGCGCGACGGCGGCGTGTGGTTCGCAGGCGGCGGCACCAACCGGCTGGTCGCCGCGATGGTGACGCAGTTCGAGCGGATCGGCGGCGTGGTACGGCTGGGCGATCCCGTCACGCGGATCGAGACGCTGGGCGACCGCGCGACGGGCGTGGTGACGAAGAGCGGCTGGACCGGGCAGGCGGATGCGATCGCGTCCAACGCGGACATCATGCACAGCTACCGCGACCTGCTGGGCGACAATCGCTCGGCCAAGCGCGTGACCAACCGGCTGGAGCGCAAGAAATATTCGCCGTCGCTGTTCGTGGTGCATTTCGGGATCAAGGGGACGTGGCCGGGCATCCCGCACCACATGATCCTGTTCGGGCCGCGCTATAAGGGGCTGCTGACCGACATCTACGATCACGGGGTGCTGGCGGAGGATTTCTCGCTCTATCTGCACCACCCGACCGTGACCGATCCCAGCCTTGCGCCCGAGGGGCATTCGACCTTCTACGCGCTGGCGCCGGTGCCACACATGGGCAAGTTCCCGATGGACTGGGCCGAGGTCGGGCCGATCCTGGAAAAGCGCATCCTGGACGAGGTCGGCCGGCGGCTGATCCCCGATATCCATGAGCGGATCGTGACCAAATTCTCCTATGCGCCCAGCGACTTCGCGACCGACCTGAACGCGCATATGGGCTCGGCCTTCTCGCTGGAGCCGATCCTGACGCAGAGCGCCTATTTCCGGGTGCACAACCGCGACGATGCGATCCCGAACCTGTATTTCGTGGGTGCCGGCACGCATCCGGGGGCGGGGATTCCGGGCGTGGTCGGCTCGGCCAAGGCAACGGCGCGGCTGATGCTGGAGGATCGCTGAGGGGGGGAGCGGGCCGGCACCCCCCTAGTCGAGCCGATCCACATCCTCGTCATGGCCGGTGCCGGAGCTGAGAAACGCCAGCCCCATCAGTGCACCGGCCAGCATCACCGATCCGCCGACGCCGGCGATGACGCCCAGCATCGTCACCAGGTGCAACGGCCCGAAGCTGTGCGCCAGCGCCGCGATCGCCACCGCCACCGCGATGGCCGAAGCGAGCGTCATCCACGCCATGATCTCGCGAAACCGGGCCCAGGCAAAGGCCGCCTGATCCGGGTCGCCGAGTCCCTGCGGATCAGCCACGCCGCGGCACTCGTCCGGCGGGCAGGCGCGACAGGACCCCTTGCGCCACCGCCAGCACCTCGTGCCGGACGGGGTGGCGCACCGCAAAGATCGCCACCCCCCAGCCTGCACAGCCGAGCAGCGCGCACAGGGCAAGCTGCCCGAAATGCATCGCGGCCGGCGCGACGAACCAGCGATAGGCGGCGAGCAGCGGCGCGATCGTCGCGATCGTCGCGATCAGGCTCTGCGCATAGATGACGAGCATCGCCCGCCAGCGGAATCCGGTCAGCGTCTGCATCAGACCGACATAGATCGCGAACCACGCAATGCCATAGCCCAGCCGCGACACCGCCGCCCACTGAAGCCCCCAAAGCGCGCCAAGCAGCAGCAGCCCGACCGAGGCCACGGTATCGGCGACGTTGAGCAGCACCAGCCGGCGGATACGGCCGAGCAGGATCGGCAGCTCGATATGCAGCGGCAGCGCGGTAAAGAAGACCTGCGCCAGCGACACCCAGAGCAGCAGCGGCGCGACACCGACCCAGCGTGGTCCGTACAGCATCAGCACGATCGGCGTCGCGGCGGCGCCAAGGAACGCCATCGCCGGCCAGGTCGCCGCGCTATAGGCAGCGACGACGCGCTGATAGGGTGCACCCAGCGGGGCGCCCTCGTCACGCAGGCGCGCAAAGGCGGGGTAGAAGACGCCGTCCACTGCGCCGCTGACCAGCATCTGCAACTGCGCGGCAAGGCTGACCGCGCGGCCGTACAGCCCGACCGCGGTCAGCGTCAGCACGCGGCCGATGACGAGCTCGGGACTGCGGGTGCCGACCGCCGAGCTGATATAGAGAAGCGACGCGTTCGATCCGAAGCGCAGGATCGGCCCCGCGCCCTTCAGCCGCGGCGGAAAGGGCGGGCGGGCACCGCTGCGCCACAGGCCGATCGCGGCGCGCGCGCCCTGCTGCGCGACCGCGGCCCAGGCGAGCGAAAAGGCGGAATGCCCACCCGCCGCCAGCCCCAGCGCGACGGCGGCATTGACCACCGCGGCACCGACATTGACGAGAAAGATCGAGCGGAAATCCATGTCGCGCTGAAGCAAGGCGCTGGGCACGATGCCAAAGGGGACAAGCAGGTACGACCCCGCCACGATCGCCAGCAGCGGCGTCAGGCGCGCATCGCCATAGAAACGCGCCACCGGCCAGGCGAGCGCGAGGATGACGAAGCCGATGCTGAGCGCAAAGATCAGCGACACCGAAAAACAGGTACGGATCTGCGCGTCGCTCAGGTTCTTTTCGCCGGAAATGAACCGGCTGATCCCGAAATCCTGCAGGATCGACACCATCATCGCCGCCGACAAAGCGATCGAATACAGCCCCATCTCGGGCGGGGAGAGGAAGAAGCGCGAGATCACCACGCTGACCACGAACTGGATCGCAAACGCGATATATTGCGCGCCCATCGACCACAGGGCCGCGCCGCGTACGGTCGCCGCGTGGCTCATCGCCGCGCCAACGCCAGCGCAAGCCGTCCGGCGGCAAGCGGGTGCCCCGACCGGACCATGCGTCCGGCGGCGCGCCAAAGGCCGGGTGTGCGGCGATGCCGCGGCGTCTCGCGCAGATAGTCCAGCAGCGCCCGGTGTGCGGGGCCGGCCAGGCCATCGCCATCGTAGAGCGAACCTTCGATCAGCGCGGCGCGCACGCCCCACGCCGTACCCGGTGTGCTGAACAGGGCGTCGAGATCGCCGAGCGGGGGCAAGCGTTCCAGACCTTGGGTGGGATCGGGCCGTCCGTCCGCCCGGTGGCGATGCGCGGCCAGCGCGACCGCGGCACCGTAACGCTGCTCCAGCCCGTGACGGCGGGACACCTGATCGGGCGATCCGCGATAGTGCAGCAAGCGCTCTGGCAGGCTGGTGATCCGCGTCCGCTCCGACAGGCGCAGCCACAGGTCGTAATCCTCGCTGTGGCGATAGGCCGCACGGTAGCCGCCCACCGCAAGGACGAGATCGCGTCGCATCATCACCGAGGGGTGACAGATCAGCGCGCCGCCGGGAAGGGCCGCGCGAAACGCGGCGTCGTCGGTTGGATAGGCGACCGACCAGTCGCGGCGTACCGCTCCGTGCACGTCGATGCCGACGACGCCGGTGCCAAGAACACCGTGATCGGTGTGCGCCGACAGGAACCGCATCTGCGCGGCAAAGCGCTCGGGCAATGCGACATCGTCGCCGTCCATGCGCGCGATCAGCGGGGCACGCGCCTCGGCGATCATCCGGTTCAGGCTGAAGATAAGCCCGCGATTGGGTTGGTGGAAGGCACGGATGCGGGGATCGGCGGCGGCGTAGCGGTCGATGATCGCACCCGATCCGTCGGTTGCGCCGTCGTCGACGATCAGGAATTCGAAGTCCCGGACGCTCTGCGCGAGGATGCTCTCGATCGCCTCCGCAAGAAAGGGCGCGTCGTTATGGACGCTTAGCACCACCGAGACGGCCGGGGTGGCGAACATGGAAGGGGGCGACGCGTACATGGACCCGCCCTAGCCCAAGGGCATGAACAACAGGTTGCCCGATCAGCCGCCGTAGGGCCGAAAACCGGGGCCGCTGGCGCCGT
>NZ_JALNUQ010000009.1:0-105266 GCF_026540875.1 Sphingomonas sp. GM_Shp_2 | reverse complement strand
CCTGTCCCCTCCTCAGAAGCTCAACCGGCCACCGAGCGTTAGCACGATCGCACGCGCGTTGCGCAATTCGCCATTGGTCTGGATGGTCGTGGCGGCGGCCGTTCCCGGATAGAAGCTGCCCGGACGATCGATCGTCGTATCCTCGAAGTCGACATAGTTGGCGCCGGCATCGATCGCGAAGCCCGGCGTCACCTGGAAAGTGCCGCCTGCGCCGTAGTTCCAGCGGTTGGCATCGGGCACACGGGCGTCACGCTGTGTATCCTGCGTCGGGGTCGTCGCATGCTGCACGCCGGCGCGCAGCGTGACGCGGGGCGACAGGGCGTAATCGAAACCGCCCGCCAGGCTCCAGCTGTTGCGATAATTTTCCGGGATCGCGGTGTTCAGCGGCGGCCCCAGCCGGATCGCATCGAACTGACCCCAGGTATAGCGGATCGCCTGCGCGTTCAGCGTCAGCGCGTCCGTCGCCCGGAAGCGACCACCGACGATGATCTGCGCGGGCGTGTAGAAGCTGGCGGTGGCCCCGTCGACCACGCGGTTCTGCGCGGCGAGCGGCCCCAGCAGGCCGCTGATCTCCAGCGATCCCTTCAGCTTGTGCTGAATCGCCGACTTGTAGCTGATGCCGACCGTCGCCCAGTCGTTGTGCAACTGCACGCCAGCCGTCCAGCCCAGATCCCAGCCGTCGCCGGACAGGCGCTGCAACCCGTCGGGCAGCGCCGCCGACAGGTTCGGCAACGCGTTGGACAGGGTGGCGTCGGAATATTCCACGTTCACCGCGCCGCCGACGCGCAGCCAGGGCAGCAGCGACACCGCGATCGACGGCTGGATGTCGATGGTACGCAGGCGGGTGCGATCCGCGCTGTACCGCGCCCAGCTATCCCCGTCATAATTGGTGGTGAAGCTGTACGGCGACGTGACGGCGACGCCCACCGCGATCCGGTCGGTCAGCGGATAGGCCACGGCGCCCGACGGCACCACGCCCTTGCGGATCGGGTCGGACGAGGTGCTCTGCCCGCTGATGGCGGTCGGCACGCCTGCCACGGTGCGCCGGATACGCGACCCCGTGTCGACCACATCGCCCTTGGGCAGGATGGCGGACGCGCTGATCGCGGCCTCGCCGCTGCGGATATCGGCGATCGCCGCCGGGTTCCACCACAGCGACGCGGCGCCGGTATCGGCGACCTCGCCCGAAAAGGCACGGCCCGCGGCACGCGCCGATTGTTCCTGAAGGTAGAAGGCCTGCGCGTGCGCGGCCCCGGCAAAGGCGAAGGAGGGGGCGACGACCGAAGCGAGCAGCACGCCCTTGATACGCAGAGACATAACGAAAAATTCCTGAAGCAGAAGAAGGCTTGGGGTGCGCGCGATCAGCGCACGCGCGTCCAGGTCTGAGTCTTGCACAGCGGCACGAACACGCAGCCGCGCACCTTGAGCTGGTTGGCGCCCACCGGCGTCACCTTCGCGCTATAGGTCTTGCCATCTTCGGCATTGTAGATCTTGCCGCCGGTCCAGGCATCGCCGTCCGCGGTAAAGCCGCTCAGCATCAGCATGCCCTTGATCGGGCGACCGCGCAGCGCGGCATTGCTGTTGTTGGCATCCTTCAGGTCGGGCTGCGTACGCAGATTGTCGGAAGTGACGATACGGCCGCAGATCGACGCGCCGCAACGCTGGATCTCGACGACACCACCACGGGTCTCGGTCTTCCACCGCCCGATGGCGGCGTCGGCGGACGGCGACGCTGCGGCCAGGGCCATTCCGATTATGCTGAAGAACATGGTCATTCCTCTCCTATCGCCCCATGCGGGGCACGGGTCCGCCTGCCCTTTTACCGGCACGGCGCCGCATGCGTACGGTCGCCGACACCTCGTCGTCCAGACACCGGACCTAAAGGGCCGGCAACTGACGCATAGGGAAACGTCACCCCGATCGACTACGTCTTTGGACGAAGCTGTCAACCGGTTTGTGGTACCCGCCCGCCGTCATCGATCCTGTTCGTGCCGCATCAGGCTGGTTTGGCGAGCATCTTTTCCGCACTGGTTTTGACGAACTCGGCGATCGGGCCGCCCATCATCGCCAGCATCATCGGCACCTGAACCGTACCGGCCACGCGGGCATCCTCGACCGCCATGTCGACGGCGACCTTCTGCCCCATCGCGGTGATCGCCAGCGTCAGCCGGTCGGCGTCGATCCAGTCCGCATCGACCGTGCCACCGCCCGGAATATGCTGCGCCAGCTTGGGCAGGCCCGCCTCGATCCGGCGCCGTGCCTCCGCGCGGCCAAGGCTGTGGGAAATGTCGAACGGAATGGTCGCCATGGGGTCGGGTCCTTTGGGAATGGGGAGGTGGGGATAGGCCGGCTGGCTGCGATCGCAAGGGTGGGAAGCCCCCTCACCCACGCTGCTGCGTCACCGCCGCGATGAAATTGGCGAGTTCGCGCCGTCGTCCGGCTTCCTCGGCAAACTCGCCATCGATGCCCAGCTCCCAGCGCGCGGCGCTGTCCGCCGGATCATGCTGCAACCGGTCGAGCAGCGCGGCGCGCCGTTCCACCGCCTCGACATCCGTCGCCAGCCCGGATTCGACCAGCGAGTCCGCCTGATGACGAATGGCGACCGCGATCTCGCCGGGCGCCAGTTCGGGGTGATATTGCACGCCCCAGAAGACGCCGCGATCATGCCGGATCTCCGCGGCCTGCACGCGCGTGACGCCGTTGCCGGCAAGCAGCACGGCGCCATCGGGCAGTTGCTCCACCTCGTCGGTATGGATCGCCGCGGCGTCCCAGGCACCCGGCCGGCCGGCGAGCAGCGGATGCCCGCGCCCCGCCTCGGTCGCGGTGATGCCGCGCGCCACCGCCGCCTCGATCCGGCCGGTCATCGCGCGCACCTTGCCCCCCGCCGCGAACACCGCCAGCTGCAATCCGGCGCATGAGCCAAAGGAGCGCACGCCGCTGGCGAACACCGCGCGCATGAAGGCGACCTGCCGGCGCACCTCCGGCTTGTCGTCATAGACGTGCAGCGGCGATCCCGTGACGAACACCGCATCAAAGGCGGCGATGTCCTCCAGACCCATGTGCGGCGCATCGGCATCGGCGGGCGCGATGCGCGTCACCTCCGCCGCCGGCACCATGCCGGTCAGCGTGGCGGCATAGGTTTCGCCCGAACTTTTGCCCGCCCGCTGCCGACGCGCCTCGCGCTCCTCCGCGGTTTCACTCTCAAGTACCAGAAATTTCACGCCTTGCTCCCGTCATCCTCTCGACAGGGGCCAAACGCATGGTGGTGCGTTCGGCCCCGTATGCGAGCGGGTGCGGCGATCAGAAGGCGTCGGCGGGCAGCGCCATGGTCGATCGCTTGCCCGACTTGATGACCAGGAAACCGGTCGTCGCCTGCGGCAGGATGCGGTCGAAGAAGAAGCCCGCGGTCGCCAGCTTCGCACGGTAGAAGGCGGCATCGTCATGCCCCTCGTCCAGCCGCGCCTGCGCGATCACCGCCGCCTTCAGGAAGGTGTAGCCGATGCCGACCAGACCCAGCATGCGCAGGTAATCGGTTGCCGCCGCGCCCGCTTCCTCGGGGTCCTTCATGCCCTTTTGCGCGATCATGCCCGTGGTGAGCTGAAGCGCGCCGAAGCTCTGGTGCAGCGCCGCGGTCCATCCCGCGATCGCCTTGTCGCCGTGCCCCGCCGTTTCCTCGCACAAGGCCGAGACGGCGTGGAAGAAAGGCCGCAGCGCCCGGCCCATATGCGCGGGCATCTTGCGACCGACCAGATCGAGCGCCTGGACGCCGTTGGTGCCCTCGTAGATCTGGGCGATCCGCGCATCGCGAACGAACTGCTCGACGCCGTGTTCGCGGATATAGCCGTGCCCGCCATGCACCTGCACGCCCAGGTTCGCGGCATCGAAGGCAAGGTCGGTGAACAGCGCCTTCACCACCGGCGTCATCAGCGCGACGAAATCGCCCGCACGCTGCTTCACCGCCGGATCGGCGCTGTGCTTCTCGGCATCGAGCGCGCGCGAGGTCCATTGGCCGAGCGCCCGGCACCCTTGCGCATAGACGCGCATGGTCATCAGCATGCGGCGGACGTCGGGGTGGACGATGATCGGGTCGGCGGGCAGATCCGGCCGCTGCGCCCCCGCCAGCGAGCGCCCCTGCAGGCGTTCGCGGGCATAGGCGACCGCGGACTGATACGCGATCTCGTTGATGCCGAGGCCCTGGATGCCCACCGAAACGCGCTCGGTGTTCATCATCGTGAACATCGCGGCCAGCCCCTTGTTCGCCTCGCCGACCAGCCAGCCGGTGGAGCCGTCGAACGCGATCTGGCAGGTGGCCGATGCCTTCAGGCCCATCTTGTGCTCGATGCCGGCCACCGACACGCCGTTCGCCGCGCCGACCGCACCATCGGCACCCGGCAGATATTTGGGCACCAGGAACAGGCTGATCCCCTTCACCCCCGCCGGCGCATCGGGCACGCGGGCGAGGACCAGATGGATGATGTTGTCGGTCAGGTCGTGGTCGCCCGACGAGATGAAGATCTTGCCACCGGTGATCGCAAAGCTGCCATCCTCGCGCGGTTCGGCCCTGGTACGGAGCAGGCCGAGATCGGTGCCGCAATGCGCCTCGGTCAGGCACATGGTGCCCGCCCATTCGCCGCTGACCATCTTGGGCAGATAGGCCGCCTTCAGCGCCTCCGAACCATGCCCCTCGATCGCGGTGGTCGCGCCGTGGGTCAGGCCGGGATACAGGCTGAACGACAGATTGGCCGCGCAGATCATCTCCTCGACCAGCTTGTTCACCGTCTCCGGCAGGCCCTGTCCGCCATATTCGGGCGGCGAGGCGAGTGCCGCCCAGCCGCCGTCACGGAAGGTGGCATAGGCCCGCGCAAAGCCTTCCGGCGTGCGGACGACGCCGTCTTCCAGCCGGCATCCTTCGATGTCGCCGCTGGCGTTGAGCGGCAACAGCACCTCCTGCGCCATCCGTGCCGCCTCTTCGAGCACGGCATCGTACAGATCGGGGGAGAACTCCTCGAAGCTGGGCAGATCGCCGAAACCGTCATCGGCGAACAGTTCGTGAAGCACGAAGCGCATGTCGCGCAACGGAGCCTGATAGACTTGCATGGGTTTTCGTATCCCGATCAGTTGCGGAGCGGCTTACCGGTTTCGAGCATGTGCTCGATCCTTGCCTGCGTCCGCGCATCTTTGACGCTTGCCATGAATTGCTGGCGCTCCAGCTTCAGGAGCTGGTCCTCGGTCACGGTGTCGACCAGATCGGCCTCCCCGCCGGTCAGCACCTGCGCCAGCCGACCCGCCACGACCTGGTCGTACGGCGTCGCCACGCCCTTCTTCACGAAGTCACGCACCACACCCGCGATACCCACCCGGCCGCTTTCGCCGGCCAGGCGGAAGGTCGGCTTTTCGGGCGGCGCATAGCCCTCGACAAGGGCGAGCGCCTTGTTCTTGGCATCGGCGAGCAGGCGGTCGCGGTTCATGGTGATGCCGTCGCCGCGGCGCAGGATCATCATCTCGCGCGCCTCCGCCGCCGACTTGGCGACCTTGGCAGTGGAGATCATCTCGAACGCCTTGGCGGTGGCGGGCATCGGCCCCTTGGGAAAGCCCGGCGTCTTCTGGAACCGGTCCAGCATCTCGCCATGCCCGCCCCAGCCGGGGACGAGGCCGACGCCCGCCTCGACCAGCCCCGTATAGGTTTCGGCATGTGCCTGGATCGCATCGGCATGGAGCAGGATTTCGCACCCGCCGCCCAGCGCCAGTCCGGCAGGCGCAGCCACGACCGGGAAAGGCGCGTATTTCAGCGCCTTGAACGCGGCCTGCCCGCCCGTGATCAGCTTGTCCACCTCACTCCACGCCGCGATGTTCACCGCGAACATGGCAAGGCCGAGATTGGCGCCGGCCGAGAAATTCGACCCCTCGTTATAGATCACCAGCGCCTTGTATCCGCCCTTCACCAGCGGGATCGCCTTCTGGATAAGCTGGATGACCTGCTCGTCGAACGCGTTCATCTTGGCGGTGAATTCCAGGCAGACGACGCCGTCGCCGATATCCCAGAGCGCCGCCGATCCGTTCCTGGCGAGCGGCTCGGCCCGCAGCTTGATATCCTCCAGCAGCAGCACGCCCTCGCCGCGCACGACATCGGCATAATCGCCGCCCAGCGTCAGATATTGCCGCTTGCCGCCCTCGACCCGGTAGAAGGGTCGGTCGCCCGCTCGCTCCAGGATCGCAGGCACCGCCCGCCCCTCGGCGCGCAGCCGCTCGGCCAGCTTGCCCGGCCCCAGCCGGTCGATCAGCTCGAACGGCCCGAATTTCCAGTTATAGCCGAGCTTCATCGCGTCATCGATCGCGACGATGTCGTCGGCAACCTCGCCCGCCAGCCCCGCGGCATAGGCGAGAACCGGCCCCAGCACGGCCCAGGCATAGGCCCCCGCCTTGCCCGGCGCCGCGACCAGCGCGGCCAGATCCTTGTCCGCCTTGCCGGGCAGGCGTTCCGGCTTCTTCTCGGGCCGGTATTCGCCAGTGGCGAGATCGATCGCCAGCTTCTGCCGGCTGCCATCGGGGCGCTTGTCGAGGCGGTAGAAGCCGCCCTTGCCCTTGCGACCGGTAAAGCCGTCCGCGATCATCCGCTCGATCAGCGGCATCGGGCGCACCGTGTCGAAATAGGCGTCGCCCTGCGGCAGCGTCGCCGACAGGCTTTTCGACAGCAGCGGCATCAGGTCGATGCCGACCAAATCGACCAGCCCGAAGATGCCAGTCTTCGGCACGCCCATCGGACGGCCGCCGATCTGGTCCGCCTCCTCGACGGTCAGCCCCTGGTCCATCGCCGCGTTGATCGCCACCGACAGCCAATAGGTGCCGATGCGGTTCGCGATGAAGCCGGGCGTGTCCTTTGCCCGAACGATCCGCTTGCCCATCATCCGGTCGACGAAGTCCGAAACGCGCGCCGCCACGCCCGCATCGGTCGCCGGGCTCGTCACGATCTCGATCAACCGCATGTAACGCGGCGGATTGAAGAAATGGGTGATCAGGAAATCGCGCCGGAACTGGTCGGAGCGTCCCTCGGTCAGGTTCGCCAGCGGGATGGTGGAGGTGTTGGACGACACCGCGGTGCCCGGCCGCTTGGCTTCCTCCAGCCGGGCATAAAGCGCCTGCTTGATGTCCAGCCGCTCGACCACCGCCTCGACGATCCAGTCGCATTCGGCGACCCGGCCGAGGTGATCCTCGATATTGCCGGTCTCGACCAGCTTGGCCGCCGCCTTCGACATGAAGGGCGCCGGATCGGTCTTCAGCATCCGCGCGACCGCCCCCTTGGCGACGGCGTCACGATCGGCCCCGTCCTTGGGCACGATATCGAGCAGCAGGACGGGCACGCCGGCATTGGCGACCTGTGCGGCGATGCCGGCGCCCATCACGCCGGCCCCGATCACGCAGACTTTCTTGATCGCATCCGTCATTTATGCACGCTCCAGCACGGTTGCGATGCCCTGCCCGCCGCCGATGCACTGGGTGGCCAGCGCATAGGTGCCGCCTTCGCGCTCCAGCAGGGCGGCCGCCTTGCCGACGATGCGCGCGCCCGTCGCGCCCAGCGGGTGGCCGATCGCAATGGCGCCGCCGTCCAGGTTGATCGTCTCGTCCTTCAACCCCAGGTCGCGGATGCAGGCGATCGCCTGGCTCGCAAACGCCTCGTTGATCTCGACGATGTCGAGGTCGCCGGACGTGATGCCTGCCCGCTCCAGCGCCTTCTCCGACGCACCGATCGGCCCCAGCCCCATCGTCTCGGGCGCACACCCCGAAATCCCCACCGACTTGATCCGCGCCAGAATCTTCAGGCCATGCCGCTTGGCAAAGTCCTCGGAGGTGACCAGCACGGCCGATGCGCCATCGGTCAGCGGCGAGGCGGTGCCCGCGGTCACCGTGCCGTCCTGGCTGAAGGCGGGCTTCAGGCCGGCGAGGACCTGCTCGGTGGTGTCGGGGCGGATGATGCCGTCCTCGCTCACCACGCCGCCCTTGGTCTGGATCGGCACGATCTCGTCCGCCAGACGACCGGCGTCACGCGCGGCGGCCGCCTTCTTCTGGCTCCGGACCGCAAAGCCCTCCTGCTCGGCGCGGGTGATCTGGTATTTGGTCGCGACGTTCTCGGCCGTCTCTCCCATGCCCATATAGGCGCCCGCGCTCTTGGCGGCGAGTTGCGGGTTGGGCAGCGGGTTGTAGCCGCCCATCGGCACGCGACTCATCGATTCGATGCCGGCGCAGATGAACGCCTCGCCCGCGCCGATCTGGATCTGGCCCATCGCGATATGGATCGAACTCATCGACGACCCGCAGAAGCGGTTCACCGTCATGCCGCCGACCGACAGCGGCAGGTCCGCCAGCAGGCCGATCATCCGCGCGACGTTCAGGCCCTGCTCGCCCTCCGGAAAGGCGCAGCCCAGAATGATATCCTCGATCGCCGACGCATCGACCCCGGTCCGCTCGATCAGCCCGCGGATCGTCTGCGCAGCAAGGTCGTCCGGCCGTACCCGCGCCAGCGCGCCCTTGCCGGCCAGGTGGAAGGGGGAGCGGGCGTAACCGGCGATCACGACGTTGGTCATGAGATCCTCTCGTTGAAAGGCCCTTGCGGGCTCACGTTAAGGTGCGATAGCTAACCTATACGTCAATGCTATACGAGATGGTGCAACCGGCTACAACCGGGGCCGCCGGAAAAACGAAAAGGAGAGGCGCCAGATGGAAGTGAACGACACGCGCGAACCGGCCGCAAAAGGGGCTGCGCTGGTCTTCGAGCCGCGGTTGCTGACCGACATGTTCGATGCCACGGTGGCCGCACATGGCGGCCGGCCTGCGATCGACTTCATGGGCGGCATCACCCGCTATGGCGAACTGGGCGAACAGGTGGCGCGCGCCGCCGCCGGGTTGCAGGCGCTGGGCGTCACGACCGGCACCCGCGTCGCTTTGTGCCTGCCCAACATGCCGGCCTACCCCATCCTGTTCTTTGCGGTGCTGAAGGCGGGCGGCGTGGTTGTGAACGTCAACCCGCTCTATGTCGAACGCGAGATATGCCATCTGCTGCAGGATTCGGGCGCGGAGATCATCGCGACCTGCGACCTGCCGGACATCCATGCCCGCGTGACGAAGGTCGCCGCGCAACTCGGCCTGCGCCGCGTCATCACCTGTCCGATCGCCGACGGCCTGCCCGCGGTGAAGCGCATCGCCTATCGCCTGGTCAAGCGCGCCGACATCGCGGCCGTGCCGGCGGGGCCCCTGCACGTCACCTTGCGCGCGCTGATGCGCGGTGGCGCGACGCCGGCCCCGGTTTCGGTCGCGCCCGATGACGTGGCGGTGCTGCAATATACCGGCGGCACCACCGGCCTGCCCAAGGCGGCGATGCTCAGCCACGCCAATCTGGTGTCGAACGCCGATGCGATGGTGATGCATGTCGGCGACCAGGGTCCCGAGCAGCAGCGCGTACTGGGCGTGTTGCCGATGTTCCACGTCTTTGCGCTGACAACGGTGCTCAGCTATTCGGTGCGGGTGGGCGCGGAGATGATCCTGCTGCCGCGCTTCGATCTCGAACAGCTGCTCAAGACCATCGCGCGGACGCGCCCCACCTCCTTTCCCGCGGTGCCGACCATCTACAACGCCATCGCCAAGGTGGCGGAAAGCCGCACCGTCGACCTGTCGCAGATCAACGCCTGCATCTCGGGCGGTGCGCCGCTGCCTGCGGAGGTGCGCGTCGCCTTCGAGCGGACGACCGGCGCCACGCTGGTCGAGGGGTATGGGCTGTCCGAGGCATCGCCGATCATCACCTGCAATCCGATCGGCGGGCTGAACAAGGCGGGCTCCGCCGGCCCCCCCTTCCCCGGCACGGTGATCGAGATCCGCGACCGGAGCGGCACCGACCGCGTGCTGCCCCCCGGCGAGGTCGGCGAGATCTGCGCGCGCGGGCCACAGATCATGCAGGGTTACTGGCACAAGCCCGAGGACAGCGCGGCGGTGTTCGTGGACGGCGCGCTGCGCACCGGCGATGTCGGCTATCTGGACGAGGACGGCTATCTGTTCATCGTCGACCGGATCAAGGACGTCATCATCTGCGGCGGCTACAATGTCTATCCGCGAATGATCGAGGAAGCGCTGTACGAGCATCCCGCGGTCGCCGAGGCGGTGGTGATCGGTGTGCCCGACGAGTATCGCGGCCAGGCGCCCAAGGCGTTCGTCACGCTGCGCCCGGCCCAGCCGGCCACCCCGGCCGAATTGCGCGCGTTCCTGGTCGACAAGATCAGCAAGATCGAGCTTCCCCGCGAAGTGGAAATCCGCGAGACATTGCCCAAGACGCTGATCGGCAAGCTTTCCAAGAAGGAACTGGTCGAGGAGGAAATGGCCCGGCTGGCAGCGACGGCGCCGGCGGTGACGGAGCAGAGACGGTGACGGCAGACGACCCGCAGGAATTGCGCGGAATACAGGAGGTGGCCGCCAGCCTGGGGGTCACCGCCCGCACGCTGCGCTTCTACGAGGATCGCGGCCTGATCGAGCCGCGCCGGGTGGGCACCGCGCGCGTCTATACCAGGCGCGAAACCGGGCGGATGCAGCTGATCCTGCGCGGCAAGCGGCTGGGCTTCTCGCTGCGCGAGATCGAGGAGTTCCTCGACCTGTACGATGCCGATCCCCAGCATGTCGAACAGATGCGCGCGCTCGCCGAACGCTGCCGCGAGCGAATCGAGGAGCTGAACCAGCAGAAGATCGCGATCGTCCAGACGCTGGCGGAGCTGGAGACGATCGAGCGCGAGGCGATGGAGCGGGTCACCGCCGCCCTGACCGAGACACCGGCGGTTCCGTAACTTCTTTATCTACATCAATAGCTTATAACGCCCTACCGCGTTCCCGCCACGCCGTGGCGACCGTTGCGGTGACGCAACAAACCTTGGTGGTCCTGTGACGTTCAGCCGGCGCCATTCACGCTGGGAGGACCACCCATGTATTATCACGACAAGCGGCTTCAGTATCCGGTCACCGTCGACAAGCCCGATCCCGCCTTTGCACGCATGCTGCAACAGGCGATCGGCGGCGTGGAGGGCGAGATCCGCGTGTGCATGCAGTATTTCTTCCAGGCCTGGGGCAACCGGGCGCCGACTCCGAAATACCGCGACATGCTGCTCCACACCGCGACCGAAGAGATCGGCCATATCGAGATGCTGGCGACCGCGGTCGCGCTCAACCTCGACAAGGCGCCTGCCTCGCTGCAGGAAGAGGGTGCCGCCGACGGCATCGTGGGCGCGGTGATGGGCGGCGGCAACGGCCGCCACGCGATCGAGGGCATGATCCACAAGAACCTGCTGTCGACCGGTCTTGCCGCGATGCCGGTGGACTCCGACGGCGTGCCCTTCAACATGAGCCACATCTATGCCAGCGGCAACATCGCCGCGGACATGTATTGCAACGTGGCGGCGGAAAGCACCGGGCGCGTGCTGGCGGTGCGCCTGTTCAACGCCGCGCATGACGAGGGCATGAAGAAGATGCTCCACTACATGATCGCGCGTGATACCATGCACCAGCAGCAGTGGCTGGCGGTGCTGGAGGAACTGGGCGGACCCTCGGCCAACCTGCCGGTCCCCAACTCCTTCCCGCAAGGTATGGAGGATCAGGCGAACAACTACAACTTCTACGCCACCGCCGCCGACGGATCGGTGCCGGAGGGACGCTGGACCAGTGGCCCGACCATCGATGGCCGCGGCGACTTCACCGTCTTCCAGAACAAGCCGCTGGGCGAGGAGCCCATTCTCGGCCCCGCCCGCCCCGACAGCGCGGCGCAAAGCCAGCAGATCGGGTGAGGCGCACGCCCGCCCCACCCCCTCACGCTTCGAAGGTTTCGAACATGACCAGATACATGCCCATCTCGATTGCGCTGCTGCTCGCCGGCACCTCCATAACCGCTGCCGCGCAGACGCCGCCCCCGCCGCCCCCGGCCGAGGCCAAGACGCAGGCCGAACCCTATGTGACCGCGGCCGGGCGCAGCGACCTGTACGAGATCAACTCCAGCCAGGTCGTGCTGGAAAAGTCGCAAAATCCCGCGATCCGGCGTTACGCCGACATGATGATCAAGCATCATCAGAAGACCACCGCGGCGACGCTGGCTGCGGCTACCAAGGCCGGCCTGACCCCGCCGCCCCCCGCGCTCGACCCGGGGGCGACCGCCTCGATCAACGAACTGCAACTGGCATCGGCCGGCGACGTCGACCGGCTGTATCTGGCACAGCAGGTGCCCGCCCACCGCGCCGCGCTGGACCTGCACCAGAGCTACGGTTCGGGCGGCGATCAGGCGCCGCTGCGCGCAACCGCCAAAAAGGCGGTGCCGATCGTCCGCCAGCATCTCGCCGAGGCCGAGCGGATGCAGCAGGGCGCCGGCGGCGGCATGTGACGGACCGGGGCCGGCCGCCACTCCCGGCGGCCGTCCCCGCCCTCAACCGATCCTGCGCACCGCAAAGGCCCGGTCCCCGCACACCGCCTCCGCGGTGATACGGAGCAGCCCACCGGACGCGACATGCTCGGCGCTGGCGATCACCCGCCCCGCCTCGGTATCCCAATCCGTCACCCGGTAGCGTCCGTCCGGCATTGCGAGTTCCACCCTGGCTGGCTTTCCCGGCGCCCGGTCGACCCGCCCGTCCGGCAACAAGGCCCGCCGCCGCACGATCCAGGCGACCGCCTGCGCATCATCGCCGCACGCAAAGCCGTGATGCCCCCGCGCCGAAATCGCCACCGGCGCCCGCCGCATGTGTCGCCAGTCGATCAGCGGCAGGAACGCCGCCATTGCCCGCTGTGCCCGGCGCATCCCCGGCGTCAGTATATGGGGGTGCCGGTTGGGCCAGCGCATCCCGCCGCCTACCCCGCCAGCCGCCAGATGCGCCCAGCTCATATGCCGGAAATACTCGTCGTCGAACGCTTCGGGCAGCGTCTGGTGCTTGTCCTTGAAGCGGTGGATGGGGCCGTGTTCGGTGTCCAGGAAGGGGCGGCCGTCGGTGATCTCCGCCAGGCATTGCTGCACCACCTCGCCCATCGCCAGCGCCGGCGCGACGGTGTCGCGCGGATCGTCGATCGCGCCGTGGCGATAGATGTGGATCGACGCGAAATCGAGATCGGGGTGGCGAAAGATCGGCTCGGCGATCGGCAGGTCGGGCCGGGTCCACCATTCCGGCCCGAACAGCGATACGGTTTGCGGATGCGACCGGCCATAAAGCCGCTGCTCCAGGCGGCGGACATGCTGCGACAGGTCGGCGATGAATGCCCCGAAGCCGTCCGCCCTGCCCTGCGCCTGTGCGGGATGGATCTCGTTCCACAGGTCCCAGGCGAACAGCACGCCCGATCCGCCCCAGCGCTCGATGATGAACGACAGCCGTGCCTTGATCGCGGCGCGGGTCTCGGGGCACAGCAACAGGCGCGACGGGTGATCCAGCGGCCCGCCATGCGCCGCGTTCCACGGGTGGTGCCGCCAGTGCAGCCACATCCAGAACGTGTCCACCGGGGTCAGCAGGATGCGCATCCCCACCCGCTCGCACATCGCGAACAGGTCGTCCCACAGCCGCACCATCGCGGGCACCGCGGTGCCGGCCGGCCGTTCGAAATAACGATGCCGCACCTGCGCATATTCGATCATCAGCCGCAGGCAGGTGACGCCGTGATCGACCAGCCAGCGCAGATGCGCCTCCACCGTGGGCAGGTCGCGGCGCCGGAACAGCCCTGCGAGTTCGGGCCAGCTGATCGCGTCGTTCTGCCCGATCGGGGTCCAGTCGGCGCCGTCGCCGTCGATGAAATAGGGCGCGTCCGGGGCAACGGCGATCCACGACAGGCTGTTTTTCGACATAGCCGTGCTGTGCCAGCGCCGGACCGAGGGGCCAACGGCCAAGTTGTTGATATCGGTTAGCGTCTGCCGCCGCGGGACGCGCTACGCCCGGTACGGGCGGGGGCCCGGGAGATACAGATTTGCGCGTTCCGCCTGTCGCTGACGACATGCCCATGGGTGGCCTTCCTGCCGGCGGCGTCGCGCCGCTGCTGCTGTGCTTCTGCCACTTGCGCTGGGATTTCGTGTTCCAGCGTCCTCAACATCTGATGACGCGGTTTGCCGCCACCCACCGGGTGGTGGTGTGGGAAGAGCCGATCGTCGGCGGCGACGACGCGCCGCGCCTCGCCCTGCGTGCCGCCGGGCCGCTCCATGTCGTCACGCCGCATTTGCCCCACGGCCTGTCCGGCGAGGATGCCAACACCGCACTGCGCCGCCTGCTCGACGACTTTCTGGCGCTGGAAGGTACCGTGGCGATCCGCTGGTACTACACGCCGATGATGCTCGGCTTTTCGCGCCATGTCGGCTCGGCATGCACCGTCTATGACTGCATGGACGAGCTATCCGCGTTCCGCTTCGCGCCGCCCGAACTGCTGGCGCTGGAAACCGAGCTGCTCGCCGCGGCCGATCTGGTCTTCACCGGCGGCTACAGCCTGTACGAGGCCAAGCGGGAGCGTCACCCGGACGTGCGCCCCTTCCCCTCCAGCGTCGATGTCGCCCATTTCGCCACCGCGCGCGATGTCGAACCGGGCCGGGCGCCGGCCGCACGCTTCGGCTTCTACGGCGTGCTGGACGAACGCATGGACCTCGACCTTCTCGCCGAGCTGGCCGATGCCCATCCCGATTGGACGATCGAGATGGTCGGCCCCGTCGTAAAGATCGACCCCGCCGACCTGCCGCAGCGGGCCAACATCGTCTATCCGGGCCAGCGCAGCTATGACGAGCTGCCCGCTACCATCGCCCGCTGGGACGTGGCGCTGATGCCGTTCGCGCTGAACGAGGCGACCCGCTTCATCAGCCCGACGAAAACGCCCGAATATCTCGCCGCCGGCCGCCCGGTCGTGTCCACCCCCATCGTCGATGTCGCGCGGCATTACGGCACGCTCGATGCGGTCAAGATCGCCGGCCGGGGTGCGCGCTTCATCCAGGCGTGCGAAGAGGCGCTGGCACTGGTTCGCGGCAACACCCGCGACTGGCGCGATGCCGCCGATACCGTCCTCGCCGCCACCTCATGGGACGCGACAGCGGCCGAGATGATGGCAGCGATCGATGAGGCGACCGCCGCCAGCGCGCATCTGGCTGCGCAGGGGCAGCGCCCGCATTATGATTATCTGGTGGTCGGCGCGGGTTTTGCCGGCGCGGTGATGGCCGAGCGGCTGGCGGCGGACGGCGGCAAGCGCGTGCTGGTCGTCGATCGGCGCCCGCACATCGCCGGCAACGCCTATGACGTGGCGGATGCCGCCGGCATCCTGATCCACCAATATGGCCCGCACATCTTTCACACCAATTCGGATGAGGTGTTCGCCTATCTGTCGAACTTCACCCGGTGGCGCACCTATGAGCACCGGGTGCTGGCCGATGTCGACGGCCGGCGCGTCCCCGTGCCGATCAACCGCACGACGCTGAACGCGCTCTACGATGCCGGGCTGGAAACCGACGCGGACGCCGCCGCCTTTCTTGCCGCCCGCGCCGAGCCGGTGGCGCAGGTGCGCACGTCGGAAGACGTGGTCGTCTCGGCGGTTGGGCATGAACTCTACCGCACCTTCTTTCGCGGTTATACCCGCAAGCAATGGGGGCTGGACCCGAGCGCGCTCGACAAATCAGTCACCGCGCGCGTGCCGACCCGCACCTCCACCGACGATCGCTATTTCACCGACCGGCATCAGGCGATGCCCGCCGCCGGCTTCACCGCAATGTTCGCCGCGATGCTGGATCATCCCAACATCACCGTGCTGACGGGCACCGACTTCGCCGAGGCGGCGGCGGCGGTGTCCTATGACCGGCTGGTCTATACCGGGCCGATCGACGAATATTTCGGCTATTGCCACGGCCGGCTGCCGTATCGCTCGCTTCGCTTCGAACACCGGACGCTGCCCGTCGAGCGGCATCAGGAGGTCGCCGTCGTCAACTATCCGGAAGAGGCGGTGCCGCACACGCGCATCACCGAATACAAGCACCTGACCGGGCAGCGTTCACCGGTCACCAGCATCACGATCGAATATCCGGCGGCCGAGGGCGACCCCTATTATCCGATCCCGCGGCCCGAAAACCATCAGCTCTACAAGCGGTACGAGGCGCTTGCCCTGGCCGAGCCCGACGTGATCTTCGTCGGCCGCCTCGCCACCTACCGTTACTACAACATGGACCAGGTGGTCGGACAGGCGCTCGCCACCTACCGCCGCCTGAAGGCCGGGAACGCCGACATCGCCCCCGCCTCCGCCGCCCCCGCCTGACGCCTTACCCAGCCGCCACGCGCGCCAGAAACCGGTCATGCCGCTCCCCATGCGCCAGCACCCGCGCGATCGACGCGCGGATGCTGGCCAGGTGCCCCGACAGGGCCGGCATCGGATAGGCGTCGGCCAGCATGCTATGGTGCGCCGGCAACTGGTTCAGCCCGGCATAGAGGCTGAGCCAGCTCGGATCCTGGAAGCTTTCCCATTCGTAACGCACGAACTCGCCGCAGGCGCGCCAGCCGTCCAGCTTCATCCGCAGGTGGTCGGGCGGCTCGATCGCGCGCATCCGGTCCCAGAAGGGTTCGCCGATACGGCGGTTGAACATGTAGTGGATCAACAGGAAATCGCGGATCCGCTCGAACTCCAGCACCGACTGCCGGTTGTAGACGGCCGCCAGACGGGGATCGATATCCCGCTGCGGCCAGAGCTGGACGAGGCGTTGCAGGCCGGACTGGACGAGCGAGATGCTGGTCGATTCCAGCGGTTCGAGGAACCCCGACGCCAGACCGACGCCGACGACATTGCGGTGCCACACCTCGGCGCGGTGGCCGGGGGTGAAGCGCAGCCGATTGGCATTGCCGAGCGGCGCGCCCTCCAGCCGGTCGCGCAGCGTCTGCTCCGCCTCGTCGTCCGACACATGGTCCGAACAATAGACATACCCGTTGCCGATCCGGTGCTGCAACGGAATATGCCACTGCCACCCCGCGGGCAGTGCCGTCGCGGTCGTGCGCGGATGCATCGTCGCACCCGCCGGCGCGCATGGCATCGCCACCGCGCGATCACAGGGCAACCATTCCCGCCAGTCGCGATACGGAACCCCCATCGCCTCGCCCAGCAACAGGCTGCGAAATCCCGAACAGTCGATCCACAGATCGCCGTGGACCACGGCTCCGGACTCCAGCCGTACGCCGCTTACGTCACCGCTTTCCGGATCGCGCATCACCGCATCGATGCGGGCGGGGACATGGCGCACGCCATTGGCGATGGCCAGGCGGCTGAGCAGATGGGCAAAGCGCACCGCGTCGAAGTGCAGCGCAAAGTTGAAATGGCCCAGGTCGTTCTCGGGCCGGTCGGGCGGCGCGAGGAACAGGCCGTATTCGGCGAGCTGCGTCGCTACGCAATAGGCGTCGAGCGGCGTCGCGTCGCCCGCTGCCCGTGCACGCAACCAGTGATGATGGAAAGGCACGCCCCCGGCCGGCACCCCGTACAGGCCGAAGGGATGAAAGAAGGCATGCCCCTTCGTCTGCCAGTCGACGAAGCGGATGCCGTATTTGATCGTGCCCTCGGTTTCGCGCAGCACCTCCGGCTCGCCGAGTTCGACCGCGGCCAGGAAATCGCGGATCGCCGGCACCGTCGCCTCGCCGACGCCGACCGTGCCGATCGCCGGGCTTTCGATCACCGTGATGTCGGGGCGCAGATGCGACAGGCGCCGCGCCAGATAGGTGGCGGCCATCCATCCTGCGGTGCCCCCGCCGACGATGACGATGGAGCGTAACGGATCGCTCATGCACTGGGCTCCTGACGCCGGCTGTGCTGCCCGTCATAGACGAACGGCGCAGCCGGCCAAGGGGCGTTTCAGAAGCGTGCGCGCACGCCCGCAATGAAGCGACGCTCGTAGATGTTCTCGTTGAACACCTGATCCTTCCACGTCAGGTAATAGCGCTCCGTCTCGCCGGTCAGGTTCGACGCCTGGCCATAGATCGTCAGATACGGCAGGATGTCGTAGCTGACCGAGGCATCGAGATAGTTGGTCGGCTGCTGATACTGGGCCAGCCCCGAGATGCCGCCGTAATCGGAAGAAACGAGACGCTTCGAGCGATAGTTATAGGCGACGCGCGCCTGGAAGCCATATTGCTCGTACCAGAGCGCGGCGTTCACCTGATGCTTGGAATTGTCCTGGAAGGGCTGCTTGTTGCCCGCCAGATCGACCCGGCCCGTCTCGCCCAGCGACAGGGTATAGTTGGCATCCACGCCGAAGCCGCCGAACAGGCCGTTCACGCCGTAATCGGCCAGCGACTGCCGTGCCGAGACCTCGATGCCCTTCAGCGTACCGCCATCGCCCTGCACCGACGTGCTGACCGGCACCTCGCGGCGGATCACGCCGTCATTGTCGGGAATGTCGTTGCGGAACACGGTGGCGTTGGCGATGAAGCTGTCCACCGCGATGTGGAACGCGCCGATCGCGACCAGGCTGGAGCGGCCGGTATAATATTCCAGGCTCGCCTCGACATTGTCCGCACGCCACGGATTGAGCTGCGGATTGCCGCCGAGCGAGGCCGACTGCGCCTCGAACCGAGACGGCGTGATCGAGGTGTTGATCGCATAGTTGACGTTCAGCGCGCCGCCCCACTGGTCGAAGTTCAGCAGCGTCATCGTCTTGGCATAGGAACCGCGCAGGCGCAGCTTCTCGGTCAGGTCGAACGCGATGTTGAAAGCTGGCAGGAAGTCGGTGAACTCACGCCGCGTCAGGATGTCGCCGGCATCCTGCCCCGACACGCCGTAGGGCTGCGGCAGGCCGACGATGTTCTGGCGCACGGTGAAGCGCGTGTTGACGATGCGCAGGCCCCCATTGGCGCGGTAGGGCAGGCCCAGCAACTCGCCCTCGCCGCTCACCTCGGCATAGCCGGAGGCCTGGCGCAGATCGATGTCGAACGAGTTGGCCGGGTTCACATTCTCGCGCAGACCCGGATAGAAGTTGCCGATGAACGCCGCCGGATTGTCCAGCGCCTTGGGATCGATCGTATAGACCTGCGGCGCGCCGGACGCGGGCAGGCTGACGCGCTTCAGGATTTCGGCGAAACGCGGGTCGTTGGCCTGCGCGGCGAAGCCCGCGGTGTAGGGCAGGCCGGCGGAATCGGCGACGCGGCATGCGCCATCGGCCAGGTTCACGTCGATCGCCAGCCACTTGACCAGGCACCCGCCCGCCGGGTTCGCGGGATTGTCGGTGTTGCCGGCATAAAGCGGCGCGACGCGCTCGAAATTATACTGCGACACGCTGCGCTCGCTGTAGCGGCCGCCGAACTTCACCTTGATCTGGTCGGTCGGGCTCCACTGCGCATCGGCGCGCAGTGCCCAGATGTCGCCCTGGCGCCGGAAGTTGTTCTCCGACGACATGGTCTTGAAACCGTAGCGCGACGGGTCCTCGACCTGCGACAGGAACGAGGCCGGATAGGTGAAGACCGGCTGGCCGCTGCTATAGTCGATCGTCGCCTGCTGGCTGTAGGCCTGATAGCCGCCGGGATTGAACGCGACGTCGCCGGTCGGATAGTTGCCGATACCGTTATAGCCCCATTGCGACCCGTTGCCGAGGACGAAGGTGGCATAGCCATTGTCGACGCGCTGCGTCGCCTTGCCATAGATGCCGCGAACGGTGGCGGAGAAGGAGTCGCTTGGCTTCCAGTCGAGTTGCAGATTGTAGTTCTGCGACTCGCCCACCGTCTTGCGGTTCTCCGAATAGGCTTCGACATTGGCGAGGTCGTACAGATAGGTCTGCACGGTGTTGATGTTGTAGCCGTTGCGATCGACCGCGCCGGTGTCGCGCGACCGCGTCGGCAGATAGGGCGACGACATCCAGTCGATCGCGTTGAACGCCAGGCCGGACAGCCGGTCATACTGCGTCTGCTTGGTGTAGAAGCCGTCGGCGGTCAGGCGCAGCGCGTCGTTGACCTCGAACTGCAGCGACGCGTTGGCGCCGAAGCGCTTGCGGCTGGTGATCCGGTTCCACGCATTGTGGTTCTGCGGCGTGATGAAGGAGTCGTTGGCATCGCCGTCGCCGTTCACGTCGAAACCGGTGATCGCGCCCGCCGCGTTGCGCACCGGCGTACCACGGCTGACACCGTTGCGGCCGACCGCGAAGTCGCCCGGATTGGTGGCGCTGCCGCCTTCGTTGCGCAGCATCACGCCGAAATCCTGGATGCCGCGGAACGAGTTCGCCAGCGTCAGGTCGCTATAGGCGGCCGAGGCGAGCAGGCCGAAGCGACCCGAATTGTACGAGATCAGGCCATTGACCGACGGATTGAACTTCTCCGTCCGGTCGCCATACTGCGCCTCGGCCGCTGCCGCGACCGTCAGCCCCGGCTTCATGTCGAACGGCCGCCTGGTCAGCAGGTCGACCGTGCCCGACAACCCCGCCTGTTGCAGCGACGCCGTCGGCGTCTTGAACACGGTCGCGCCCGAGAAGAGTTGCGAGGGAATGTCGTTGAAGTTCGGCTGAACCGTGGTGACCGAGTTGGCGCCGAGGAATTCTTCGCCGTTGAACAGGGTCGTCACCTGCGGCAGGCCGCGGATGTTGATCGCGCCGCCTTCACCCGCCTCGCGGCGGATCTGCACGCCGGGGATGCGCTGCAACGAGTCCGAGATGGTGACGTCGGGCAGCTTGCCGATGTCCTGCGCGCTGATCGCCTCGACCACGCTGTCGGCGTTGCGCTTCACCTCGATCGAGCGTGCCTGCGACGCACGAATGCCGGTGACGACGATGTCCGGTGCACTGTCGTCGGACTGGGTCGGCGCGGCGACCGGGTCCTGCGACGTGGTCGTCGCCTCGATCGCACCACCAGCGGTCTGTGCGGATGCCGATCCCAGCAATGCCGTCATCGCGATCGGCGAGGCCGCAGCCAGCATGACGAAGCGAAGCGGTGCCAACTTACTGGACATCAAGTCATCCTCCCTTTGGAACGTGATCGGTTCGACCATTCTTATCGCGAATTGCTTTAATTAGTGGCGGTCAGAACTGTCAAGCGGCGGCGATCCCCCTAAAGGATGACGGCCACGTTGTTTTCACGTCCACGCAGGGCGGGAGGCATTCCTGGCGTCAGCATGCCGCCCGAACCGCCTCAACCCTGCGAGCAACCAGGCGCAGGGGAGCGCGCAGGGGAACCGTTGCGGACCTTTCCAGTCACCATTCGGTTGTATGAACTCCAGACACTGCAATCAACGCCATCCCGGCCCATGCAGGGGGCCTGCGCGACGCCGGCAGACGTATGCACGTCACGCGACAGGAAGGTGAGAAGGGTTGATGAACATTCCCGACCGGCCGTCCCCACCATCCGATCGCAAGCAGATGGTTGCCGATTTTGCGTTACGGACCGTTGTGGCGATCGCCCTTGCGGCGTTGGCGTTGCTCCTGTGGTGGCTCCACGACATCGTGCTGCTGGTCTTCGCGGCCATTCTGGTCGCGGTCATCCTTCACGCCGCGGCAGCCGGCATCTGCCGCATCGTCCGTTTGCCGCGCAGTATCGCCCTGATCCTGGCAGGGCTGGTGATCGTCGCGGTGCTTGCCGGGGGCACCATGCTGTTCGGTCGGGAGATCGGCAGCCAGCTCGGAAAGCTGGGTGACAGCCTGCCGGCCGCGTGGCAGCGGTTCGCGCAATGGATTGGCGAGGACCGGGTCAAGTCGGTGATGAACACCGCCATGCCCGACGGGTCCACCCTCGCCTCGATGGTGCAATCCGCGTTAGCCGTGGCATCGAGCGCGGTTTCCGGCCTGATCCTCGCCATCCTTGGCGGCATCTATCTGGCGGCCGACCCGGACAGTTACCGGCGCGGCATGCTGGCGATGCTTCCCCACAGTGCGCAAAGCCCGGTGGGTGAGGCATCCGACGCCACCGCTAGGGCGCTGCGCAACTGGCTGCTGGGTCAACTGGTGTCGATGGCAGCGACCTTCACGGCCGTCCTGATCGGCCTCAGCGTTATCGGGGTGCCGTCCGCCCTGGCACTGGCGATCGTCGCCGGGCTGCTGGAATTCATCCCGCTGGTCGGTCCCTTTCTGGGCGCCATTCCGGCCTGTCTGCTTGCCCTGACCCTCGGGGTCGAGAGCTTTGCCTGGACGGTCGGCTTCTTCGTCGTCTGGCAACAGATCGAGGGCAACGCGATGGCGCCGCTGGTCATGCGATACGCGGTGTCGATCCCGCCGGCGGTAACGCTCTTTGCCTTGTTCATCGCCGGCGGCCTGTTCGGCGTGGTCGGCATCCTGCTCGGCGGTCCATTGACGGTCGCGGCCTGGGTGATGGTCAAGCATCTATGGGTGGATACGCGAAAGGCGAGCGCATGAACGATCCGACCGGCGCGAAGATCGCGCAAGCCGCGCCCGATGCCCTTGCCGACAAGGCAGAACTACCCTGGGCTCGGATGATGGTGCTGGCGATGCTGGCGGGAATGTTCATCGGCTTCGGTTCGATCGCCTTTCTGATCGTGCAGGCCAATGCGTATCCGATGACCGGCCCAGGCCAGCTTCTGTCCGGCGCCGCCTTTTCTGTCGGTTTGATCCTGGTGATGCTGACCGGTGCGGAGTTGTTCACCGGCAACACCATGTTCACCCTGCCCGCCGCCATGCACCGGCTGACCGGCCGGCGATTGTTCGCCGCCTGGATCGTCGCGTGGGCAGGCAATCTGGTCGGCAGTGTCGCGCTGGCGGCGCTGTTCACCGCAGCAGGCGGGCTGGAGGGATTGGAGGGCCATGTCGGCGAGGCGGCGGCCCGGGTGGCTCAGGACAAGCTCGATAAGGCGCCAGCTACGATCTTCGCGTCGGGCGTTCTGGCCAATATCCTCGTCTGCCTGGCGGTCTGGATGGCGATGTCCGCTGGCAGCATTCCGGCAAAGATACTGGCGATCATCGGGCCCGTGACGATCTTCGTGGCCGCCGGGTTCGAGCATTCGGTTGCCAACATGTCGCTGATCCCCATCGGCCTGATGGCCGGCACGAGCGGAGGTGCTGTGGCGATCACATCAAACCTCGTTGTCAGCACGATCGGCAATATCGTCGGCGGCAGTCTGGTATCACTCGCACTTGGCGTCGGTCACGGACAATCCTTGTCGGGTGAAGATCATGAAGAATAGGATTTGACGCCAATTCCGCATCCTGCGTTGTTTTTTTGATGATTTGCAGGAACACTGCGCGCGCTCGTCAGTTTACCGGGCGGGCGCGCACTGCGCAAAAAAGGGAGTTCCAGTATGAAGAAGCTTATCGGTTCGGCCATGGCTCTGTCGATGATCGCAACGCCGGTTGTCGCAGCCGCTGCTCCGGCAAACCCCGCTGCCAAGCTGTCGGTCGGCAAGGCACGTGCAGGCACTCCTTCGGCCAAGAGCAACAAGCTCGGCGGCGGCGGCATCCTCGCCGCGGTTCTGCTGGCTGGCATCGTTGCCATTCCGGTGATCGACATCGTCCGCAGCGACGACGATTCGGACAGCAACTAAGACCAATACGCCGGGCCGGAGTGATTTCCGGCCCGGTTTGCCCTACCCCGCTCCTGTCCGATCCGCCCCCGCCGGGCGTCGATCCAGCGACGCGAGAACGTCGTCCAGACTAGCCGGCACGACACGCCTTCCTGCCAGATGATCCATGATCATCTCCCACCATTCCCAAAACGCCGACAGGTCGCACGCATCACGCACATAGGGCGTGTGTCCGGGGACCAGCGACGGCGAATGAAATGAAAGGACCAGCAATTGCTCGCCCCCGGCAAGCAGGGCGTCGATCGCGGCGATAACCGCAGCCACCGGCATCCCCTCCGGGGTCAAGGCCACACGCGACATCATGCCGCTCCGCGCCATGCCCCCCCGGAAGAGCGGCAGACGCGCGAGCTTCGGATAGATCCACGGCCCCTGACTGCGCACCGAGCCGATGAATGCGGTGCTCAGCGGCAGTTCCAGCATGCCGCCGCGAACAAAGGCGGCGGGGCCGATCGCGGCGAAGTCCGGCCCATGGTGGTCACTGTAATCATGATAGGCGCGTACCGAACTGTCGATCCGGTATCCCCGCGCCGCCAGCATCCCCAGGGTAGATGGCCCCAGGCCATACCGACCGGAGCGAAAGGCAATGGGCGGCTGGCCGAACGCCTCGGTCAGCGCGTGGGTCAGATGATCGATCTTCGCCGCTTCCAGCGCGGGCGGCAGATTGCCGGCATAGCTGTTCCGCACACCAACGACTTCCTCGAACGGCGGCGTCACCCATCCGTGCAGTTGCGCGCCGATCGTCGCGCGGCCGTCACCCGCCACGTCGCGCAGAATCGCGACGGCTTCGGGATCGGCCGCCATCGGCGCATCGACCATCATGGTCAGGGCTACGCCGGCGTCGTAAAATCGGCGATGTGCCGCCGGAAGGGCGCGGATAGCGGTCGTCGTATGGTCTGACCGGGTGAATGGCGCCGCCCAGTCGAACTCCTCCTCGACATCGACGAAGACCATAAAACGCCGGCCGAAATCCGCTGGCCAGCGCACCCGTTCGCCCCGCTCCACGGCCGGCATGCGAAAGGGGCCGCGCACCTGCGCCGCCTACAGCAACGACGCCTGCTCCATCGGGCGCCCCGCCGCCGCGGCCGGCAGACGCAGCGTCAACCGGTGCGTCCCGATCATCAGCCCGCCCCCCATCTCCGCCGCCAGCTTCTGCGCCAGACGCAGCGCGAAACCGGTGCCCAGCAACGGCCCGCCCTCGCCCTCGCTCTCCTCCGGAGCCGCATCTAGCGACAGCAGCGACGCATCACCGTCGACCGGCAGCGCGATCGGCCGGTCGATCGTGATCGCCACCGCCCCGTCGCCCGCATCCGCCGCCACGATCCCGATCCGCTCCCCGATCACGCACGCGGACACCAGCGCCGCCATCAACCGCGCCACCAGCCGCTCCACCGCCCGATCATCCGCCGCGACCGCCAGTCGGGCATCCGCCCCGTCCAGCACCACCTCACAATGCCGCAACCCCGCCAACGGCGCCAGGTCAGCCATGATCCGGTTCAGCAAAGGATACACCGGAACGACGCTAGGCCGCAGATCCAGCGCATGTCCCTCGATCCGTGCGGCCGTGTCCAGATCCTCGACCGCCGCCAGCAGATCGCCGGCCAGTTGCCGGATCTCGGCTGCACGCGCGCGGTAGACGGCCGACACCGGACCCAGCAATTCGCTTTCGATCAACTCGGCGAAGCCGGCGACGGCGTTGGTGGGGGTGCGGAGTTCGTGGACGAGTTGGCGCAGGGAGTCTGAGGCAGTGGCCGAGGATGTGGGCGCGGTGCATTCGTCGGGGCGGGGGCGGCGGGCGGTGCCCTGGAGGCCGAGGAAGCGTCCGGTGAGGGGGTCGAAGGAGGGGACGCCCGAGACGCGCCAGGAGCCGGCGGCGTCGGAGCGGCCGCCGACCTGTAACCGCGCGTCGCGAAAGGCGGAACGCCGCCGGAACGCACCCGTGGCGACGCCGTCGAACTGCACATGGCCCTGCGCACTGGCGAGCGCGAAGCTGGCACCGACAAGTGCTGCGCGCGCGACGCCGTCGACCCAGCGGATGACGCCCTGCGCATCGGTTTCGAACCGGAAGCGATCCTGCTCGGGTTCTTCGGGAAGCGGTGCCGGCGCCACGCGCGGCTCCGCTTCGCGCTGACGGTTGAAAGCGTCGATGCGGGCAACAAGATCGGCAATCTCGAAGCGTTGCGGCGGCCCCGCCGGCTCGGGCAACGGATCGGCACCGAGCGGCGCCTGCGTATCGGCGTGCAGCCGGGCGCGGGCGATAAGCGGCAGATCGCGGGCAACATCGCCGAGCGCCACGAACGAACTGTCCGAACGGGGGGTGGCGGGATCCGGGAACGGAGCGGATACAGCCGCCGGAGCAGGAGCCGTGGCCGCAGCGGCCACGGGCGCCTCCACCGGCTGATAGGGCAGGACGAAGTCGGTCGGCCCGAAGCTTTCCAGCCCGCGGCGCACCGCCTGCGACAGGTCGCGGCGGTGGCGCAGGACGGAGCGGCCCGCCGGCGTCAGCCGGGGCAGCAGGGCAAGCCAGTCCCCGTCATCCAGCGTCACGGTCCGCAGCACGGGGCCGGTGATGGCGGGCAGGTCCTGTGCGAAGAGGGCGACCAGCGCAATCGGGGGCGTCGTCAGGGCCAGGGCGCGTGCGCTGGCGGCCCGCACCGCATCGGGCACATGCGGGCGTAGCGTGCGCAGGCGCTCGATCGCGGCATCGTCGGCGGGAACGCGACCACGGCCGATCAGGTCGACCAACTGGCGCCATGACGACTGCGCGCCGAATCCGGTCGCCGTTTCGGCGGAAAGAACCGTCTTCAGGCTGTCGTCGAACCGCACGTGCTAACCCCTTGGCCGGACTGCCGAGCGCAGCACCGATACTTCCGTCCTTACGCACGTCCGGTGCCGGGTGCAAAGGCTCAAAATAAGCACGTCGCAATGTGGGACAATTGCGTTTGCCCGCAATTTTCTTATGTATCGACGTTCCTATGGATTGGGAATGACGAGTATATGTGGAGTTTCGCGTAATGGCCTTTGATCGCATCGACCGGCAAATCCTGGCTTTGCTGCAAGATGACGGGCGGATGACCAATGTCGACCTGGCCGAACGCGTCGGACTGACCGCCCCGCCCTGCCTGCGCCGGGTTCGCGCGCTGGAGGAAGCCGGGGCGATCCGCGGCTATCATGCCGATCTGGATGCGGCACGACTGGGCTTCCCGATCACCGTCTTCGCGATGGTGTCGCTGCGCAGCCAGGCGGAGCATGACCTCGCCGCGTTCGAGAATCACGTTGCGGGCATCCCCGAGGTTCGCGAATGTCACATGTTGAACGGTGAGATCGACTTCATCCTGAAGATCGTCGCGTCGGACCTGAAGAGCTTCCAGGAAATCCTGACGACGCACCTGACGCCGGCCCCCAATGTGGCGAGCGTGAAGACGTCGCTGACGATCCGCACCGCCAAGCAGGTTTCGGGGATTCCGGTCACGGTGGATTGAGGCGCGGGGGCCTGTCTCTCGATACGATGAACAGGTCGGATCGCCCCCCGGACGATTCTGAACATGCTGGGAGCATGTTCACCTGTTCATCTCGATACGCAGCTTTGCTGCTACTCGACAGCTACTCGAGACGAACGGACTTAAGGGCGCTTGTCACGCGATTGATCGACGCCTGGGTGAGCCGCGGGGGATGTGCTTCGACTTCGCTCAGCACGAACGGATCAGAGTGGAATTCGATCTTCGTCGGTCACCCTCACCCTTTTGCGGCTGCGCCGATCCCTCCAGCATCGGGAGAGGAAGAAGACGCCGAAGGCGGCGAAGGGTGAGCGCGACCACGTCTGATCGAATTCGACCCTGGATGTGTGAGGCTTCGCCTCACCACACTCCAGAAACGAAAAGGGGCGGCCCGCGAGGACCGCCCCTTCTTCGTTGCCGGCCGACCGATCAGGCGGCCTGCGAGTCCAGCCAGGTCGTCCAGAAGCCGGCCAGGTCGGCGCGGGGTGCGCCCTTGACGTTGGCGAAGGCCGCCTTGGCTTCGGCCTTGTTGCCCTGTGCTGCCAGCGCGATGCCGAGGCGGGTGTTGACCTCGTCGGCGTTCACGCCGCCCTTTTGCAGCGCCGCGCGGTACAGCTCGACCGCCTTGGCGTAGTTGCCCTGCCCGTAATAGGCCTCACCGGTCACCGCGGCGAGCTTGCCGTCGGCCGCGGCCAGGGCCTTCTTCTCGGTTGGGGCCAGCGATCCTTCCGCCTTGGCCTTGGCCGCGGAGTCCGCCAGCATCGCCTTGGCCGCGCTGTTGCCGGCCGGGATCTTGCCCGATGCGGTGCCTTCGCGCAGCACCGCCTCCGCCTCTGCCGGCAGGCCCTTTTCCGACACGTTCTGGGCATATTCCAGATAGTCGTTCTGGTCGGCAAGCGACTTGGAAGTGCGCATCAGGCGGAACAGATCGATCTTCTGGTTCTTGTCCAGCGTCGCGAGCGAGCCGGGCTGGAGACCATAGATCACCAGCGCGTCACGCCAGTTCTTCGAGGTCGGATAGGCAGCGATCCACTTGCGCATCCAGCCAAGCGTTTCCGGCACCATCTTGCGCTGGTTCGAACGCGCGATGGCGTAGCGGTAATAATCCTCCGGCGCCTTCTGGCCCGATGCGTTGATCTGCTGGATCGCGGCATCCAGGTCGGCATTGGCGCCCGCCACGTCGCCGGTTTCCATCTTGGCCTTGACCATCAGGAGCGGCATTTGCGGATCGTTGTAGCCGAGCTGCTTGGCCTGCTGGAACATCTGCAAGGCGACCGGATACTGCTTGCCGTTATAGGCGAGCGCACCGCGACGAAACGCATAGCGCGCCTTGTCGGCCGGCGGGGTCGAGGCGTTGGCGATCAGCGTGTCGAGCGGCTTGGCCAGCACCGTTTCGTCGAGCGGCGCGTTGGGATTGGCGGCCTGCGCGCCGTACAGTTTGCCCGATTCCAGATCGTAGCGGAGCGCGGCGGCGATATACTTGTCGTCCTCGGTCTTGGCCGCGGCCTCGACGGCGGCGACCGCCGGCTCTGCCGCGGCATAGTCCTTGGCCTGGAGCAGCGGCTGCGCGGTCTGCGCGGCCTTCAGGGCATCCGGGCTCAGCTTCAGGCCGCCGGCTTCTTCCTTCTTGTTCTTCTGGGCAGCGGCCACCGGTGCCGTGACGGCAATCGTGCTGACGCCCGTGGCAAGCACCGCCATCAGTGCCAGCTTCGAGAACATCTTCATGCGGAATCTCTCCTGTTGAGCATCTTGCGCGTGGAAAAGGGTTAGGGCGCTTCTAGGGGCAGCCGCCCACCCATTCAAGCGAACCACCCCCTTTTGCCGAACGGACGCTGAACGCGGATTGAATAGCGAAGCTCCCGCCTGTAGCGCCGCTTTCACCATGATTGCCGTTATTTCACCCGCCAAGACGCTCGATTACGACACCCCGCCGCCCGTCGATACCCGCACCCATCCGCGCCTTGCCGGGGAAGCGCAGACACTGGCCGCTGCTGCCGCAAAGCTGGGGGCCGAGGCGCTGGGCAGCCTGATGCGCATCTCCCCGGCACTGGCGACGCTGAACGCGCAGCGCTTCGCCGGGTTTGCGGACGCGCCGGAGCGCCCGGCAATGTTCGCCTTTGCCGGCGACGTCTATGCGGGGCTGGACGCCTATACGCTGGACGAGGCGCAGGTGGCGTTCGCACAGGATCATCTGCGGATGCTGTCGGGCCTGTATGGCCTGCTGCGCCCATTGGACGCGATGCGCCCGTACCGGCTGGAAATGGGAACGCGCTGGGCACCGGGGGGCACGAAGCTGACCGAATGGTGGGGGGACCGGATCGCGACCCTGCTGGAAGATGATGTGGCCGCGGAAGGATCGGGGACGGTGCTGAATCTGGCGAGCCAGGAATATTGGCACGCGGTCAAGGGTCGCCTGCCCGCCGACATCCGCGTGATCGCGGTGGATTTCCGCGAAGGCGACCGTTTCGTCAGCTTCCACGCCAAGAAGGCGCGCGGGCTGATGGCACGCTGGCTGGTCGAGCACCGGGTGACGGACACCGACGCGATGCGCGGCTTCGATGCCGATGGCTATGCCTATGACGCGGCCGCGAGCAGCGCCGACCAGTGGACCTTCCGGCGATGAGCGCGAAACAGGCCGTGGTGATCGGCGCATCCGGCGGGATCGGTGCCGCGCTGGTCGAGGCGCTTCGCGACGAGGATATCGCAACCCGCGGCTTTGCGCGGTCCTTTGCCGGCGCGGACCATATCGACCTGGAGGACGAGGCCAGCATCGCGGCAGCGGCGGCTTCGCTCTCCACCGCGCCCGATCTGGTGATCGTCGCGACCGGCCTGCTGCACGCGAGCGATCGGGGTCCCGAGAAGAGCATCGCGCACCTCGATCCCGCCTGGCTGCACCGGCAATTCGCGGTCAACGCGATCGGCCCCGCGCTGGTCGCCAAGCATTTCCTGCCGCTGATGCCGCGGGCCGGGCGCACCGTATTCGCCGCCCTCTCCGCCCGTGTCGGCTCGATCTCCGACAACCGGCTCGGCGGATGGTATGGATACCGCGCCTCCAAGGCGGCGCTGAACCAGTTGGTGCGCACCGCCTCTGTCGAGGAGAAGCGACGCAACGACCGCTCCATCGTGGTCGCGCTGCACCCCGGCACCGTCGATACCGCATTGTCGAGGCCGTTTCAGGCCAATGTCCAGGCCGGGCGGCTGTTCGACGCCGGGCGCGCGGCGGTGCAGTTGCTGGACGTGATCGACGGGTTGCGGGTGATCGACAGCGGCAAGCTGTTCGACTGGGAGGGAAAAGAGGTTTCACCCTGACGGTGGCGGGGGCCTTGCCGCAGCGTTTGCAACGACTTGGCCCCTGCCCCGCCCCCTCGCGCAGGCGCGCGTGCGCGGGGGTGGTCAGGCGCCTTCGGAGCGGCTAGGGATGTCGTTTCCCAACTGACACAAGCCTGAAAGTAGCTGCTTTGGCCGACGAGACGATGCTCGCGGAACCCTCCGACATTTCGACGATCTCGATCGTCGACGAAATGAAGTCGAGCTATCTCGACTATGCGATGAGCGTCATCGTGGCGCGTGCGCTGCCCGACGTGCGCGACGGCCTGAAGCCGGTGCATCGTCGCATCCTCTATTCGGCCGCGGAAAGCGGCTTCGTCGCCGGGCGCCCCTACCGCAAGTCCGCCCGCATCGTCGGTGACGTGATGGGTAAATACCACCCGCACGGCGACAGCGCGATCTATGACGCTTTGGCGCGCATGGCGCAGGACTGGTCGATGCGGGTGCCGTTGATCGACGGCCAGGGCAATTTCGGATCGATGGACCCCGATCCGCCCGCCGCGATGCGCTACACCGAGGCGCGCCTCGCCAAGGTCGCCAACACGCTGCTGGACGATCTGGACAAGGACACGGTCGACTTCCAGCCCAATTATGACGGGTCGGAGCGCGAGCCGCAGGTGTTGCCGGCGCAGTTCCCCAACCTGTTGGTCAACGGCGCGGGCGGCATTGCGGTCGGCATGGCGACCAACATCCCGCCGCACAATCTGGGCGAGGTGGTGAACGCCTGCCTCGCCTATATCGACAATGGCGCGATCACGATCGAGGAACTGATCGACATCGTGCCCGGCCCCGACTTCCCGACGGGCGCGGTGATCCTGGGGCGGGCCGGCGCACGGTCAGCCTACAATACCGGGCGCGGCTCGGTCATCGTGCGCTCGCGCTACGAGATCGAGGAAGGGCGCGGCGACCGCCGCTCGATCGTGCTGACCGAGATCCCCTACCAGCAGGGCAAGAACGCGCTGGTCGAGAAGATCGCCGAGGCCGCCAAGGAAAAGCGGATCGAGGGCATCAGCGACATTCGCGACGAATCGAACCGCGAAGGCGTGCGCATCGTCATCGACCTGAAGCGTGACGCGACGCCGGAGGTGGTGCTGAACCAGCTCTGGCGGCACACGCCCGCGCAGTCGAGCTTCGCCGCCAACATGCTGGCGATCCGCGGCGGCCGCCCCGAGCTGCTGAACCTGCGCGACATCATCCAGGCGTTCGTGCAGTTCCGCGAGCAGGTGATCACCCGCCGCTCCAAATACGAGCTGAACAAGGCGCGCGAGCGGGCGCATATCTTGCTGGGCCTGGTCATCGCGGTGACCAATCTGGACGAGATGGTGCGGATCATCCGCGGATCGTCCTCGCCCGCCGCCGCGCGCGAGGCGCTGCTGGCGCGCGAATGGCCGATCGCCGAGATCGCGCCCTATATCCGGCTGGTCGAGGCGGTCGATGTCGAGGTGACCGGCGACAGCTACCGCCTGTCGGACACGCAGGTGCGTGCGATCCTCGACCTGCGCCTCCACCGCCTGACCGCGCTCGGCCGCGACGAGATCGGCGAGGAACTGCAGGCGCTGGCCGCCTCGATCGCCGAGCTGCTGGAAATCCTGGCGAACCGCGCCAAGCTGTACGAGGTGATGCGCGGCGAGCTGGTGGCGGTGCGCGACCAGTTCGCGACGCCGCGCCGCTCCGAGATCGCGGCGGCCGCCGACGGCATCGACGACGAGGATCTGATCGAGCGCGAGGACATGGTCGTGACCGTAACCATGCAGGGCTATATCAAGCGCACCTCGCTCGACAGCTTCCGCGCGCAGAACCGCGGCGGCAAGGGCCGCTCGGGCATGGCGACCAAGGACGAGGATGTCGTCACGCAGTTGTTCGTGACCTCGACGCATACGCCGGTGCTGTTCTTCTCCACGCATGGCAAGGTCTATCGCTACAAGGTCTGGCGCCTGCCCGAGGGCGGTCCCGCGACGCGCGGGCGGCCGATGGTCAACCTCCTGCCGCTGGCGCCGGGCGAGACGATCTCGACCGTGCTGCCGCTGCCCGAGGACGAGGCGGAATGGGGTGCGCTGCACGTCATGTTCGCCACCGCCCGGGGCGCGGTGCGGCGCAATTCGATGGACGCGTTCACCAACGTGCCCTCGAACGGCAAGATCGCGATGCGTTTCGAGGAGGAAAGCGAGGACCGGCTGATCGGCGTCGCGCTGCTGGGCGCGGGCGACGACGTGCTGCTCGCCACCCGCTGCGGCAAGGCGATCCGCTTCGCCGCCGACGATGTGCGCGAGTTCCAGAGCCGTACCGCCACCGGCGTGCGCGGCATCGCGCTGAAGGGCGAGGACGAGGTGATCTCGCTGTCCGTCCTCCACCGGGTCGGCACCACCTCCGAGGAGCGCGAGGCGTATCTGCGCTTCGCCCCCTGGAAGGGCGAAAAGGAAGGCGAGCCGGAACTGCCGCCCGAGCGGTACGAGGAACTGCGCGCCGCCGAGCAGTTCATCCTGACGGTGTGCACCAACGGCTATGGCAAGCTCAGCTCGGCCTATGAATATCGCCGCACCGGCCGCGGCGGTCAGGGGATCACCAACATCGACAACATCGCCCGCAACGGCGATGTCGTCGCCAGCTTCCCGGCGACCAAGGGGCACCAGTTGATGCTGGTGACCGATCAGGCCAAGCTGATCCGCATGTCGCTGGCGTCCCTGCGCGTCATCGGTCGCGGCTCGGCGGGCCTGCGCCTGTTCAACGTGGCGGCGGACGAGCATGTCGTGTCGGCGGCGCGGATCGAGGAAACCGAGGACGAGGCGGAGGCCAATCTGGCCGACGAGACCCCGGTGATCGATGCACAGGACGATGCAACGGTCGGCGACGACCTGAGCCAGGGCCCGGAGGATGGCGAATGACGCACCCGACAACTGCATACAAGGTGCTGACCGCCGAGCAGATGGCGACGCTGGAGACCGACGGCGTGTTCACCGGCGCGCCCGTCGATCGGCAGGACGGCTACATCCACCTGTCCACCGCCGCGCAACTGACGGAGACGGTGGACAAGCATTTCGCCGGGCAGAACGACCTGCACGTCGCGGCCGTCGATCTGGAGGCGATGGGCGACGCGGTGCGATGGGAGGAAAGCCGCGGCGGGCAGCTATTCCCGCATCTTTATGCCGATCTGCCGCTGAATGCGGTCGTCGCCTACGGTCCGCTGCAGAGGGATGACGACGGCACCGTGCGCCTGCCCATCACCGGGTGATGCAGGCGCCAAAGCTGTAACCCAAACCGTTCAGCCTGAGCGAAGTCGAAGGCCACGCGCTGGTGGCTGTGCTTCGACTTCGCTCAGCACGAACGGATGTTTCCGTACCTTTGCGATAGCTTACCAGTTCAGGCCCAGCCGCGCGTAGAGGTACCGGCCGTTAAAGCCGAAGGGCGAGTAATAGGGAAAGCCGAGCACGCCGCTGGGATTGTTGGCGAGCGGCGTTTCACGCGGATAGACGTCGAACAGGTTGCTGACGCCCAGGCCGATCTGCGCGCCCTTGGTCGCGGCATAGCGCAGTTCCAGGTCGGTGATCGCGCGGTTGCCGGTGAACACGTCCGCCGCCGGCGTGGTGCCCGCCTGATTGACGTTGCCGTAATAGGTGACGCGGGCGAGCGCCCCCAGCCGGTCCAGCGACCAGTCGACCGTGCCCGTCACCTTCTGCTGCGGGGTGCCGTCCTCCAGCGTCAGGATGCGGCTGCGCGCGAACAGCGTCGGCGCCGGGTTCAGCGTCGCAGTGCTGGTCGGCACGCGCGTGACCTTCACGTCGTTGATGTTGCCGGCCAGCGTGAAGTCGAACGCGCCCGCCCCTGCGGTCCGCCACCGATAATGCGCGACCACGTCGATGCCCTTGGTGGTGGTCGCCAGACCGTTGATGAAGAAGCGTGCCGCCGAGACGTCAGCCGGCAGCAATGCGGCAACCTGCGGATTATAGGTAGCGGTGCCGGGCGTACCTGCGGAGATATTCTCCGACAGGCCGATCTGGTTGCGGATATGGATGCGATAGGCATCCACCGTCAGGTCGAACCCGCCGGAGCGGATCACGGTGCCGACCGATAGGTTGGTCGACTTTTCCGGCTCCAGCGGCAGGCCGCCGAGCGCGGTGCCGACCGGACTGACCGAGGGATAGGTGCCGGTCTGGACTGGCACGCCGTTCTGCACCACCTGCGCGATCTGGGTGAAATATTGCTGCTGGAGCGACGGCGCACGGAAGCCGGTGGAGGCGGTGCCGCGCAGCGCGAACCAGTCGGCCACGTCGTAGCGCAGCGACAGCTTGCCGTTTACCGTGCTGCCGAAGTCGGAATAGTCCTCGACGCGGCCCGCAAGCCCGGCAAGGAACTTGTCGGTCACCTGTGCCTCGATATCGACATAGGCGCTGACGTTGCGGCGGCTGCGCTCGGTCTCGTTGAGCGGCGAGAAGCCGCCGAACCCTTGCGCACCGGGCGCCGCATTGGCCGCGGCCCCCGTCACCGTCCCCGCGGGCGGATAACCATAGGAGGCCTGCTCGCCCGCCTGGATCTTGTACCCCTCGCGGCGGCCTTCCAGACCGAAGGCGACGTTGAGCGACTGGAACACGTCGAAGCGGCGCGTCGCGTCAAGCCCGACGATATACTGGTCGTAGATCAGCGCCCCGTCACTGAAGTCGCGCGGCGTCGTGCTGCCATAGGCGTAGTTGGCCGAGTTGAGCGTGCGGAAGCCGATCTTGTTCCGGCCATAGCTGAACGACAGGTCGACATCGAACCCACCGAGATTGCCGCGCAGACCCGCGGCCGAGTTCAGGTCCTGCACCTTGGTGTTGATGATCGGCAGGAAGCCGTTGGGATACCCCGCCAGAGCGGTCGTGGCGCTGGCCAGCCGCGGGAAGGCCGCGCTGCGCGTGTCGCGGTCCTGGTAACCGCCGAACGCGTACAGGCTCCAGTCGTCGGTCAGCGAGGTGCCCGCGTTGACGAAGCCGGTATACTGCTCGACTTCCGGGTCGCCGTAACGACCGGTTATGCGGTTGGGCGTCACGCGCCGGTCGAAGTCCGCACGGTTGGTCGGGCTGCGCTTCAGATATTCGCCGGAGACGGTCAGGAAACCGTCCTCGCCGAACCCGATCCCCTGCCACAGCGAGGCGGTGACCGCGTTCTCGCCCGTCACCGAGCGCCGGCCGTTCGCGGTGTCCACGTCCGTGTTGTAGAATCCGTAATTGACCTGTGCACCGCCGCCTGACCGCGCTTCGCGCAGGCGCAGGTTGACGACGCCGGCGATCGCGTCCGAGCCATATTGCGCGGAGGCGCCGTCGCGCAGCACCTCGATCCGGTCGAGTGCCACGGTCGGGATGGTGTTGAGGTCGACCGCCGCCGATCCCCGGCCCACGGTGCCGTTGGTGTTGAGCAGGGCCGAGGTATGGCCGCGAATGCCGTTGATCAGCACCAGGGTTTGGTCCGGCGACAGGCCGCGCAGCGTCGCCGGGCGGATCGCGTCGGTGCCGTCATTGGCGGCAGGCCGTGGGAAATCGATCGACGGGGCGACCGCCGACAGCGCGGTGGCCAGCTCGGTCGTGCCCTGGCGCTGCAGGCTGGCGCCGCTCAGCACATCGACCGGCGAGGCGCTGTCCAGACGGGTGCGCCCCTCGGCACGCGTACCGGTGACGACGATGACGTCGCCCTCCTCTTCCGGCGTCGCGGCATCGGCGACGGGTGCGGCCTGCGCTTCCTGCGCAGGCGGCGCCGCCTGTGCGGCAAGGGCGAGCGCGGAACTGGTGGCGAGCAGCGATGTGCAGAAAAGCAGCACTATCAACCCCTTGTTTTTCTTGTTTGGTGGGACGGTCCCTGACCGGTGCCATAATCCATCAAAGCGGTGGATGATCCGTAGAAATTCTTGGGGGTGCCCTTTGGATAAAAATTGTCGCCGACATCAGTGACAAGGGGGCCGGCCCGGATGGAAGGGCGATGATTTGGCCATGCGCTTTTCTTCGATGGTGAGCCCGATCTGGTCCGTTGGAGAATTTCAGAGGCACCGATCACCACCGCGCGCAACGCCGATCGACATGCGGGTGCACGGAGCCGACGGCCACACGCTGTCCGGAACGACCATCCACGTCCTCGCGATGGGCGCGGGAGTTGGGAGGCGTGCGTCTCAGGATGCGGTGGGACATCGCCTTCGCGCCCCGGACGATGAACGTGCCAGTCTGCGCGGGTCACCGATCAGCACCCTGTACGCGCCTGCGCACATTCCTTTTGTCTCAGCAGGCGCGAAGGCCGGTCGATGCCGGTCCCGCTTCCCCCGCTGAGTCAGGCCGTCCCGCCGGGCGAGGCGGCGACGTGTCGTTCGATACGTCGCCGCGATACGCACGAGGGGTGGATCAACCCGGGGTCATCCGGATCGAGCCCCCCTCGCCCCGATCACCGCCGCGCGCGCCGCGGCGGCGATGCATCTGCCCCAGGAGGCGCCGGCACCACGCCCTTGGGCGCCGCGCTCAGCCGCCGGATCAGGTCCGTCTCCGCCGCCCGGTACGGCGTGCCATCGCCGCGGAACACCTCGTGGAACCAGATGGTCGGCTCGTCCTGCGTATAGGGCTTCTTCCAACTGTCCCAGGGCAGGCGCGTCTGCGTCTTGCCATCGACAAAGCCCCAGTTCATCATCGCGACATTGTAGCGCTTGCCGATCGGCAGGCTGTTGTCGAAGGTCGATCCGTTCCCCCGCGCCATATATTCGGTGCACAGCAGCGGCCGGTTATAGGGCAGCAACTGCCGCACCCGCCGCTCGAACGTTTCCGGCCAGCTGTAATCGTGGAACGAGATGACGTCGGACTGCCCCAGTTGCAGCTTTTCCATCGGCGAGCCGCGCCCGCCCGGCGTCCAGTCGTCGCCGATCCACACGCCCGATGTCAGCGGCTGCGAAGGCTCCGCAGCGCGCGCCCAGTCGAACACCTGCGCCAATAGCGCGCGGACCAGCGGCTCCTTGCCCTCCTGTCCCTTATACTGGTCGGCACCGTTGTCGGGCTCGTTCCACAGGTCCCAGCCCAGCACGCGCGGATCGTTTGCAAAGGCGCCGATCACGCCTTGCACATAGGCCTTGTAGCGCGGCCAGCCGGCACGGTCGCGCAGGCCCGCCATGCCGGGCGACTGGACCCAGCCGGAATTGTGCACGCCCGGTATCGGCGGATGCTGCGGCCCCGCCACCGGGTTCGGGTCCCAGCAACTGTCGAACAGCACGAACAGCGGCTTGATGTTGTGCCGCTGCGCGATGGTCAGGAACGCGTCGATGCGCTGGCGGAACCCCTCCGGGTCCTTGGTCCATAGCTGATCGTGCAGGAACACGCGCATCGTGTTCATGCCGATGCCCTGTGCCAGCCCCAGTTCGTAATCGATCCGCTTGGGGTCCCAGGTTTCGGCCTGCCACATTTCGAACTGGTTGATCGCATTGGCGGGTGCGAAATTGGCGCCGACCAGCCAGGGCTGTTTCGCGTACCAGGCGTTCGCCTGCGCCTCCGTCCACCGGCCCCGCGCCTCGGCGGGCACGGCGACCAGCAACGCGCTGGTGGCAAGCCCCGTCATCATCGTGACGATCAGCTTCATCGATCCTCTCCTGCTTTTGCTCTCTGCCGCCGGTCTAGCCCCATCCCGAATTGTCTTACAAGCCGACGCGCTATTTTTATCATGTGGTTCGTTTGGCTTACCGTTCAAATCTCACTTGTCACCTCCGACAAATGCGGTAATTGCCTGTGATCCAAGGCGCAAAGATGCCGGACACGAAACAGGGGTTGGATATCATGAAGGACAAGGCGCTGCTCCGCGCATCGACCGCGATGCTTGTCGGACTTTTCGCTGCCATGCCGGCACAGGCTCAGGTGGCGCAGGAAACCCCCAAGCCCGACACGCCCAGCGACCTGTCCGCCAATCCCAGCGTCCCGGCCCCCTCCAGCCAGCAGGGCCCGGCCGACGATGGCGAGATCGTCGTCACCGGCCTGCGTCGCAGCCTGGAGTCGGCGCAGGCGCTCAAGCGCAATTCGGACGGCATCGTCGATGCCATCGTCGCGGAGGATATCGGCAAGCTGCCCGACACCTTCGCCTCGGCCGCCCTCGCCCGCGTCTCGGGCGTGCAGGTGACGCGCGGCGCCGGCGAGGCGGCGGGCGTGCAGATCCGCGGCCTGCCCGACATCAGCACCACCTATAACGGCCGCGAGATCTTCACCGCCGAGGGCCGCTTCGTCGCGATCCAGGACTTTCCCGCCGGCACCGTCGCCGCGCTGGAGGTGTACAAGAACGGCACCGCCAATCTGATCGAAGGCGGCATCGGCGGGCAGGTCAACGTCCGCGGTCGTCGCCCGTTCGACTTCAACGGGTTCGAGGTTTCGGGTTCGCTCAACGGCGTTCACTGGGAGCAATCGGGCAAGCCGACATGGAACGGCAATCTGCTCGTCAGCGACCGGTGGGATACCGGCATTGGTGAGATGGGCCTGCTGGTCAACGCATCCTATGTCGGCCTCAACTATCTTGATGCGACCCGCGAACAATCGGTCGTGATCGGCACCACCACGGCCGAAAGCGCGCCCGGTGCCGGCGCCGGCATCCGCTACCCGGATGCGCAGGGACGCTTCACCAGCAACGGCAACCGCTTCCGCCCCTCGGCCAACGCCGCGTTCCAGTGGCGTCCCAGCCCCGAACTGGAGGTCTATGTCGACGGCCTCTACCAGGGGTATCGCAGCCACGACGAAAACCAGTGGATGTTCGTCCCGATCTTCGGCGGCCCCGACTTCCAGTTGCAGAATCTGACGACGCGGCCCGGTGCGGCCAATGTGGCGCAGAGCGCCACCGTTGTCGGCGGCAGCATACCCGACGGCTATTACACATCGGCATCCGGCCGTACCAACACCTACCAGATCGGTGGCGGCATGGTATGGCAGAGGGATCGGCTGCAATGGTCGGTCGACGGCGCCTACACGCGCTCGACCTACGATTTCAAACTCTACAATATCGACTATCTTTTCGCCCGTTCGCCGACGCGCACGGTGTTGTTCGACGGGCCGGATGGCGGACCGACGTTCAACTTTGTCGACTTTGATCCCAGCGACCCGAACAATTTCAATGTCCGCGGTTTCTTCCAGGAACATCTGAAGGTCGGCGGCAAGGACATCCAGCTGCGCGGCGACACCCAATATGATTTCGACGAGGGCAGTTTCATCAAGCGGATCCAGGCGGGTCTGCGCTACAATGATCGCGATGCCAATCGGGATCGCGGTGCCCCCTATATCGATCGTTTGAACAACGATCCCGCCAACGCGCTGTACCGCGATCTGAGCATCCCGATTTCCGCGCTGCCGGCAACCGTCCGGCAGACGCGGCCCGCCTTCAGCTTCAACAACAATTTCCCGGTCTATTCGTTCGCCGGGCTTTCCGAGGAAAGCATCCGCAACAATATCGATCAGCTGCGCGCCTATTTCGGCGCCCCGGAAGGATTGCCCGCATTCAATCCGACCGAAAACTTCCAGGCGAACGAGCGTGCGCTCGCCGCCTATGCGCAGGTCAAGTACGGCGCCGATCTGAACGACAGCATTTCGGTCGACGGCTTGCTCGGCATCCGGGCGATCCGGACCAAGGTCAGCATCAGCGGGTTCGTGCGGGACGAGACCTCCGGCGCGGCAACGCCGACATTCGACCCGATCACGGCCAGGAACGAATATACCGACTATCTGCCCAATGCGAGCGCCCGCTTCCGCTTTGGCGATGAGCTGCAACTGCGGCTGAACTACAACCAGACCCGCACCCGCCCCAACTTCTTTGACCTGAACCCGACGCTGACGGTAGGCCCGCCGCCCACCATCTCGCCCGAATGCCAGGCCGACCCGTCGCTGCCGCAGTGCATCAACAGCAATCTGCGTAACATCAGCGGCGGCAATCCGAACCTCAATCCGCTGACGTCGAACAACTACGACATCAGCCTGGAATGGTATTTTTCGCGTGCGGGCTCGATGACCGCGGCCTTGTTCCGGCGCGATGCACAGGGCTTTATCTCGCGCGTCAATCGCGAGGGCGTCGATGTCGGCTTCGGCCCGTCGCGGCTGAACCTGCCCGAAAATACCGGCCAGACGCGTTTCCAGGGCGCCGAGGTGCAGTTCACCAGCTTCCTCGACATAGACGGGCTACCCGACTGGGCGAAGGGCTTCGGCGTCCAGGCCAACGCGACCTATGTCGATTCGGAGGGCGACCTGGCCAGCGATCTGGGCAGCAACCCGAACGTCGCCGGGCGTGGGCTGCGCTTTACCGGCGTTTCGAAATGGTCGGGCAACCTTGTCGGGTTGTACGAACGTCCCTTCTTCTCGGCACGGCTGGCGTATAACTACCGCTCGAACTTCGTGTTCGAATATGGCCAGGTCAATCTGGACGTCGATGCCAACGGCGCGCCGCGCACCGGGGCGATCGTGGAAAAGGGCCGCGGCCAGCTCGATTTCTCGACCACGGTCACGCCGATGCCCAACATCACCGTCGCGTTCGATATCGTGAACCTGCTCGGCAACCCGCTGCGCCGTTACCGCGAGTTCAACGATGCGGGCGACCAGTATGCGCGGCAGATCGTCTATCTGGAACGGACCTATTCGCTGGGCATCCGGTTCCGCTTCTGAACGGCCATTCGGGCATTGGGGATATGCTGATGAAGAAAAGGCACTGGTTCGCCGCCGCCGCCATGGCGCTCACCCTGGCGGGCGGCGCACTGGCAGACAATCCGCAGTTCCAGGGCGCCGATCCGCACGCGATGATGATCGATGGCGAATTGTGGGTCTTCCCGACCGGCGGCCCCGGCGGAAGCTGGGCTGCGGACCGCTTCGGCGCCTTCTCGTCCAAGGACCTGAAGACCTGGCGCAACCGCGGCGAGCTGATCCGCCGCGACCAGATTCGCTGGATCGGCGATGACGGTGCGCCCGAGCATTTCCTCTGGGCCCCCGGCGTCGCCACCCGCGACGGCAAGTGGTTCCTTTATTACTCGGTCGGTCCGCAGAACCCGACCCCCAGCCGCATCGGCGTCGCGGTCGCCGACCGGCCGGAGGGTCCGTACCGCGACAGCGGTGCCCCGCTCGTCACCGGCGGACAGGGGTTCGAGGCGATCGACCCGATGGTGTTCGTCGACCCGAAGGACAACAAGGCCTATCTCTATGCCGGCGGCAGCGCGGGATCGCGGCTGCGCGTCTGGGAGATGGCGCCCGACATGATCCATGTCGCGCGCGAGGTGCCGGTCGACAACCCGCCCGAGTTCACCGAAGGCGCCTTCATGCACGAGCGTGGCGGCATCTATTACCTGTCGTACAGCCATGGCCGCTTCAACGGCCCGGACTATTCGGTGCATTACGCCACCGCATCGTCGCCGACCGGCCCGTGGAAGTATCGCGGCGCGATCCTGACCAGCGACAAGCACCGCAAGGGTCCGGGCCACCACAGCATCGTGCAGGCGCCCGACGGCCGCTGGCTGATCGTTTATCACCGCTGGGAGCGGCCGGGCAGCCCGCCCCCGTTCCGCGGCGAACGACAGGTCGCGATCGACCGCCTGGACTATGCCCCGGACGGCACGATCCGCCGCGTGACGATGACCGACGCTCGCGCCCCACTGTTGCAACCTGCGCACTGACCGGGGGCACGGCCCCCTCCCCCCAAAGAAATTCGGATCGTCGCGGAGCCGAAACGGCCGATCACCGTTTCGTCTTCCGTGGCGCACCATTTCGTGTGCCCGGCAAGAGGGAGACGTCAGGGTGGCCGAACGCGAGAACAAGGTCCGCGACCGCGCATATGCTTTGTGGCAGGCCGAAGGTGAGCCGCATGGCCGCGACCGGGATCACTGGACCCAGGCCGAACTCGAATTGGGCGACGACGATGCCGCCGCCGCCGAACCCGCCGATTCCCCGGCCGCCGACACGCCCCTGACCGATACGCAGGACACGGCCCCCGCGGCCGAGCCCGCCGACTCGCCCGCCGCGCCCAAGCCGCGCGCCACCCCTGCCCGCAAGCCGCGCAAGCCCCGCGCCAAGCAGGCCTGATCCAGCACGACACCGAATCCCCGCGACGCTAAACGCCGGAGACCCATTCTTTGCACGCACTCCCCGACCGGCTCGAGGCCGGATCGCCCTACCCGCTCGGCGCGACGTTCGACGGGGAGGGCGTGAACTTTGCCGTCTTCTCCGCAAACGCGGACGCGATCGAACTCTGCATCTTCGACCCCCAGGGTAAGCGTGAGCTGAAGCGTTTCGCGCTGCCCGAGTGCACGGACGAGGTGTGGCATGGCTATCTGCCGGACGTCGGCCCCGGCCTACTCTACGGCTACCGCGCGCACGGCCGTTACGAGCCGGAGGCGGGACACCGCTTCAACCCGCACAAGCTGCTGCTCGACCCCTATGCCCGCAAGCTGCACGGCGCTATCAAGTGGACCGACGCGCTGCACGGCTATCAGATCCGCTCGAAAAAGGAGGATCTGAGCTTCGACAAGCGCGACAGCGCGCCCGCCATGCCGAAATGCGTCGTGGTCGACGATCATTTCGACTGGTCGCGCGATAAGCGGCCGAACACCCCCTGGTCCGAAACGGTGATCTACGAAGCGCACGTCAAGGGCCTGACCAAGCTGATGGAGCTGGTGCCGCCGCGTGAGCGCGGCACCTATGCCGGGCTCGGCCACCCCGCCGTCATCAAGCATCTGAAGCGCATCGGGGTGACGGCGATCGAACTGCTGCCGATCCACAGCTTCACCCAGGACCGGTTCCTTCAGGAAAAGGGCCTGCGCAACTATTGGGGCTACAACACGCTCGGCTTCTTCGCGCCGGAACAGGCCTATTTCTCCAGCGATAGCCAGGACGAACTGCGCCGCGCCGTCCACCGCCTGCACAAGGCGGGGATCGAGGTGATCCTGGACGTGGTCTACAACCACACCTGCGAGGGATCGGAAAAGGGCCCGACGCTGTCGTGGCGCGGGCTGGACAATGCCAGCTACTACCGGCTGGTACAGGATAATCCGCGCTACACGATCAACGACACCGGCACCGGCAACACGCTGAACATGTCGAAGGCGCGGGTCATCCAGATGGTGGCGGACAGCCTGCGCTACTGGGCGACCAGCTTCGGCGTCGACGGCTTCCGCTTCGATCTCGGCCTGACGCTGGGGCGCGAGGCGGATGGCTTCGACCCCGGATCCGCCTTTTTCGACGTGCTGCGCCAGGACCCGGTGCTGGGCCGGCTGAAGCTCATCACCGAGCCTTGGGATGTCGGCCCCGGCGGCTATCAACTGGGCAACTTCCCGCCCGGTTTCGCCGAATGGAACGACAAGTACCGCGACACGGTGCGCGAATATTGGAAGGGCGAACCCGGCAAGCGCGGCGATCTCGCCGCGCGCCTGTCCGGCTCGGGCGACTTGTTCGATCGCCGGGCGCGCCGCCCCTGGGCCAGCGTCAACCTGCTCGCCGCGCATGACGGTTTCACGCTTGCCGATACCGTGATGTACGAGGAACGGCATAACGAGGCCAATGGCGAGGATAATCGCGACGGCCATTCGCACAACGCGTCGTGCAACTGGGGTGTCGAGGGGCCGACCGACGATCCATCGGTCAACGACGCGCGCGGCCGCGTCATGCGGTCGATGCTGACCACGCTGATGTCCTCGCTCGGCACGCCGATGCTGGTCGCGGGCGACGAGTTCGGGCGGACGCAGGGTGGCAACAACAACGCCTATTGCCAGGATAACGAGATAAGCTGGCTCGACTGGAAGGCGGCCGACACGCCCGAGGGTCAGGCGCTGATCGACTTCACCGGCCGGCTGGCGGCGTTGCGCCGCCGCTATCCGGTGCTGCGCTCGAATACCTTCCTCTACGGACAGGATACGCCCGGCCACGGCATCAACGACATCGAATGGTGGGACGAACAGGGCAAGCAGTTGAGTTCGGAGGATTGGGACAATCCCGAGGGCCGCGCGCTGATGATGCGCCGCGCCAGCCGGACGGAGGACGGCCAAGTCGAGGCAGTGTCGCTGCTGCTCAATGCCTCGGGCGATCCGATCACCTTCCAGCTTCCGCCCCCCCATGCCCAGCGCATGGTGCTGGTCGACAGTGCGAAGCCGGATCAGGGCGAGATCGAGACCGGCGACAGCTACGAGGTCGCGCCGCAGGGTGCGGTTCTGCTGACCTGGCTCAGCAATTTCGAGCAGTCGGAGCCGGACGAGCAATGAGCGCCTGGGGACCGACGCCGACGGAGGGCGGTCGCGCCGCCTTCCGCCTCTGGGCACCCGACCGGGACATGGTGACGCTGGAAATCGATGGCGGCGATGCCACCCCGATGCAGCGTCACGACGATGGCTGGTTCACCGCCGAGGCTCAGGCCCCGGCGGGCACCCGCTACCGGTTCCGGCTGGACCCGGACCTTGCGGTCCCCGATCCCGCCTCCCGCCTTCAGGATGGCGGCGTGCACGGCTGGAGCGTGGTCGTCGACCCCGCCCATGACTGGCGGCATCCTGACTGGCGCGGCCGGCCATGGGCCGAGACCGTCGTCATGGAACTGCATGCCGGCGTCCTTGGTGGCTTTGCCGGCGTGATGGAACGCCTGCCCGAATTCGCCGCGCTCGGCGTCACCGCGATCCAGTTGATGCCGGTGAACGCGTTCGGCGGCACCCGCAACTGGGGCTATGACGGCGTGCTGCCCTATGCACCGGCGGAGGCCTATGGCACGCCCGCCGAGTTGAAGGCGCTGGTCGATGCCGCGCATGGCCACGGCCTGTCGGTGTTCCTCGACGTGGTGTATAATCACTTCGGCCCCGACGGGAATTACCTGGGCGCCTATGCAGGCGCCTTCTTCCATCAGGATGTCGATACGCCGTGGGGCGGCGCGGTCGCGGTCGATGCCGATCCCGTTCACCGCTTCTTTGTCGACAATGCGCTGATGTGGCTGGACGAATACCGGTTCGACGGTCTGCGCTTCGATGCCGTGCACGCCATCGCCAACGATGCGTTCCTCGACCGCATGGCGCGGGAAATCCGTGCCGCCCTGCCCGACCGCCATGTTCATCTGGTCTTGGAAAACGAGAATAACGATGCCGACCGATTGGCGGACGGCGTGTATGACGCGCAGTGGAATGACGACTTCCACAACGTCCTCCACGTCCTGCTGACCGGCGAGACCAGCGCCTATTACAGCGACTTCGCCGACAAGCCGGCACAGCGCCTCGCCCGCTGCCTGCATCAGGGCTTCATCTATCAGGGCGAGGGATCGCCCAATCATGACGGCAAGCCGCGCGGCAAGCCCTCCGGCCATCTGCCCGCCACCCGGTTCGTGTCCTTCCTCCAGAACCACGACCAGATCGGAAACCGCGCGATGGGCGAGCGGCTGACGCTGCTTACCAGCCCCGACAAGCTGCGCGCCGCCACCGCGCTGTTGCTGCTCTGCCCGCAAATCCCGCTGCTGTTCATCGGCGACGAGACGGGCAGCGAGGCGCCCTTCCTGTTCTTCACCGATTTCCACGACGAACTGGCCGATGCGGTGCGCGAAGGCCGGCGCAAGGAATTCGCCAAGTTCGACGCCTTTGCCGATCCCGAGGCACGCAAGCGTATTCCCGATCCCAATGCGCAGGATACCTTCCGCCGCTCCGCCCCCACGCCCGGCCCGGACGCGGGCACCTGGCGCGATCTCTACACGCGGCTGCTTGCCCTGCGCCGCGACCGCATCGTCCCGCGCCTGTCCGGTGCGAAGGGCATCGCCGCGCGGGCGCTGGGCGATGCGCGAGTGGAGGCACAGTGGCGCCTCGCCGACGGTGCGACGCTCACCATCGTCATCGACCTTGCCGATACGCCCGATCCGCTGCCCGAACATCCCGGCGAGCGGTTGCATGCCGAGGGCAACCGGTTCGGCGCGTGGCTCAGCGCATGACCGACCTCACCGCCCGCGCCGAGGCCGCGGGATTGTGCGTCGAATGGGAAGACGCGGACGGCCGCCAGCAGCGTGTTTCGGACGCGGTGCTGGAAGCGATCCTCGCCTGCCTTCGCACGGATGGCGATGCCGCGCCCTTCGTCACGGCGGATGTCGGTCGGCCCATCGCATTGCCCGCGCATCTGGCGGGGCTGACAGGCGAACTCGATCTGGAAGACGGCACCCGTCGCAGCGCGGCAATCGGCGAGGACGGCGCCCTGCCCCCGATCGCCGAGCCCGGCTATCACCGGCTGCTCGCCGGGGGAGAGACCTGGACGATCGCCGTCGCCCCGCTGCGCTGCCCCGCCGTTCCGGGGAAGGCGCTATGGGCCACCGCGGTGCAACTGCCCTCGCTCCGCGGCGACACCCCCGGCGCTTTCGGCGACTTCGGCACGCTGGCGCAGGCGATGCGCGCGGTCGGCGAGGCTGGCGCCGCTGCCGTGGCGATCAGCCCGACGCACGCGCTCTTTCCCGCCGATGCCACGCGCTACAGCCCCTATGCACCGTCCAGCCGGCTGTATCGCAACGTGCTGTTCGCCCCTGCCGGTGCCGCTGCACCATCGGGTGGCGACGACCTGATCGACTGGTCGGCGGCGATCCCCGATCGGTTGCGGGACCTGCGCATCGACTATGACCGGCGCTCGCAGGAGGACCGCGCAGCGGTTGCCGCCTTCCGCACGCCCGAACGCCACGCGCACGCCACCTTTGATGCGCTCCACAGCTATTTCCACCAGCGCGACCGTGCCACCGGCTGGCGCGACTGGCCGGAGGCGTTTCACGATGCGGGCGGCCCCGCCGTCGCGCGCTTCGTCGCCGATCATGCCGATGCGATCGACTTCTACCTCTACCTGCAATGGCGTGCCGAAACCGCGCTCGCCGCCGCGGGGGAGGCCGGTCGCGCGGCCGGCATGCCGATCGGCCTCATCGCCGATCTCGCCATCGGCGTGTCCGGCGACGGCAGCGACGGCTGGAGCCGCCGCGACGAGCTGCTGACCGGGCTCAGCATCGGCGCACCGCCCGATCCGCTGGGGCCGGACGGGCAGAATTGGGGCATCACCGCGCTTTGCCCCTTTGCGCTGCGCCGCACCGGCTTTGCGCCCTTCATCGCCACCCTGCGCAGCGCCTTCGCCCATGCCGGTGGCCTGCGCATCGACCATGCCCTGGGCCTCAAGCGCCTGTGGGTGATCCCGGAAGGCGAAAGCGCGGACAAGGGCGCCTATCTTCAGATGCCGTTTGAGGATCTGTTGCGCATCCTGAAGATCGAGGCGCACCGCGCCGGCGCGATCGTCATCGGCGAGGATCTGGGCACCGTCCCGCCCGGTTTCCGCGATACCATGGCAGAGGCCGGCCTGCTCGGCATGCGGGTGCTGCCGTTCGAGCGCGACGAGGATGGCGGCTTCGTGCCGCCGGCGGAATGGGATCGCGAGGCCGTGGCGATGACCGGCACGCATGATATCGCCACCGTCGCCGGCTGGTGGCTGGGCCGCGACATTGCGTGGCGGGCAAGGATCGCCGACCGCTCGCCCGAACCCGATATGGCGCAGCGCGTGGACGAACGTACCGCTTTGTGGCGCGCCTGTGCGGGCGACGCGCCGGAGCCCACCGATCCGCAGCTGGTGGTCGACGCCGCGATCGCGCGCGCCGCCGCCACCCCCTGCCCGATCGCACTGATCCCGGTCGAGGATCTGCTGGGGCTTGAGGAACAACCCAATCTGCCCGGCACCATCGATGAACACCCCAACTGGCGCCGCCGCCTGCCCGACGCCACCCCCGCCCTGCTAGCTAGGCCGGCTGTGGTCGCCCGTATCCACACCCTAAACTACCGGACCCCCGCATGACCCCCCGCGCCACCTATCGCTTCCAGTTCCACGAAGGGTTCGGCTTCCAGGATGCGGAGGCGCTGGTTCCGTATCTCGACCGGCTCGGCATCAGCCATGTCTACGCCTCGCCGATCACCGTCGCGGCCAAGGGTTCGACCCACGGCTATGACGTGATCGATCCCACCCGGATCAATCCCGAACTGGGCGGCGAGGAGGCGTTCCGGTCGCTTGTCGCGGCACTGCGCGCGCGCGGCATGGGCGTCATCATCGACATCGTCCCCAACCATATGGGCGTCGCGGGCGGCGGCAATGCCTGGTGGAACGACGTGCTGGCGAAGGGACAGGACAGTCGCTACGCGCGGTTCTTCGACATCGACTGGTCGCACCGCCTCGTCCTGCCGATCCTGGGCGCCCCGCTTGCCGAGGTATTGGCGGACGACCAGATCGCGGTGGAAAGCCATGACGGCCGCGCCTGCCTCGTCGCCTATGGCGAACACCGCCTGCCCATCCGCGACGACGACCAGGCCGCCGCACGGACGCTCCCCCTCCCCGAACTCCTCGCCCGCCAACACTACCGCCTCGCCTCCTGGCGCACCGCCAACGACGAACTGAACTGGCGCCGCTTCTTCACGATCAGCGAGCTTGCCGGCCTGCGCATCGAAGACCCGGCCGTGTTTGAGGAAACGCATGCGCTCTACTTCCGCCTGTACGAAGAGGGCATGATCGACGGCGTCCGCATCGACCATGTCGACGGCCTGACCGACCCGGCTGGCTATTGCCGGATGCTGCGCGAACGGCTCGACGCACTGCCGCGCGCGGCGGACGCTCCGGCGGGCCCCGCCTATATCGTGGTGGAAAAGATACTTGCCGCCGACGAGCCGATGCCCACCGACTGGGGCGTCGACGGCACCAGCGGTTATGACTTCATGGAGGAGGTCGCCGCGCTGCTCCATGACCCGGACGGCGCGGAGCCCCTCGGTACGCTATGGTCCGAGATCAGCGGCGGCAGCGAGGATTTCGCGCCGGAGGAACTGCGCGCGCGACAGGACATGCTCGCCTGGCAATTCTCCGGGCAACTCGACGGATGCGTCGCTGCGTTCGTAAAGTTCGCCGGCACCGCAGCCGAAACCTCCGCGCACACGCCCGCCATGTGGCGCCGCGCCATCGAACGATTGCTCTGGGTCTTTCCGGTGTACCGCACCTATGGCCCCGATGCGCCGGCAACCGACAAAGCTATCCGGGCCGAGGCCCGTCGGCGCGTCCAGCGCTTCATCCCGCCCGGCGAGACCGCCATTCTCGAACAGGTGCTGGAGTGGCTGTCCGGCGAAGGCCCCGGCGATCCCGCATTGAAGGCGGAGGCGGTGCGTCGCTTCCAGCAACTCTCCGCCCCGATCGCTGCCAAGTCGGTCGAGGACACCGCCTTCTATCGCTATGGCCGGCTGCTCTCGCGCAACGACGTCGGCTTCGATGCCGCGCGTATGGCGCTCGATATCGCTACGTTCCATCACCGGATGCAGGGGCGCGCCGAACAGTTCCCGCGCGCGATGCTGACCACCGCCACGCATGATCATAAACGCGGCGAGGATGTCCGCGCCCGCCTGTCGGTGGTGAGCGCGGTGCCGCACCTGTGGCGTGATCAGGTACAGCAATGGCGCTACCTCACCCGGCAGGATGCCGAGGGTGTCGACCCGGCCGACTGGTACATGCTGATCCAGACGCTGTTCGGTGGATGGCCCGATGACGACGACCTCGCGACCTTTGCGGAACGCGTTCAGGGCTGGCAGGAAAAGGCTTTGCGCGAGGCCAAGCTGCGTTCGTCCTGGGAGGCACCGGACGAAGCCTATGAAGCACGCGCGCAAAAACTGGTGGAGGCGCTGCTCACCGAACCGACCGGTGCCGAGTTCCGCCGATCGATGGCCGATTTCATTCAGCGGCTCGCCCCCGCCGCCGATGCGACGGCTCTGGCACAGGCGGCGCTGCGCTGCACGGTGCCCGGTGTCCCGGACTGCTATCAGGGCAGCGAGGACCGCGACCTGAGCCTTGTCGATCCCGACAACCGCCGCCCCGTCGATTATGCGCGGTTGCAGCGTCTGCTGGATACCCGCGGCAGCGCCAAGCAGGCGCTGATCGCCGATCTGCTCGACCTGCGTCGCGAACAGGCCTTTGAGGGGTATCAGCCGCTTTCCGTCACCGGCACCCGGCAGGACCGGGTGATCGCCTTCACCCGGACGCTCGGCGCCCGCCGCTTTGTGTGCGCCATCGCGGTTCGCCATGCCGAGGCGCTGATCGATGGCGGGCGACCCGACTGGTGGGGCGATACCGCGGTCATGCTGGACGGCGAGGCCTTGTCGGCCGCCACCCTGTTCGCCGACGGCCCCGTCTGGCACCGGGTCGAAGGGTAAGGCGCCGATATGACCCGAAACCGTCCCCTGATCACCGGCGGCTTCGCCGCAGCGCTCGGTATGGCGGGACTGGCGGCCTATTCGCGCCATGTCGGTCGTGTCGCCGAAGCGCTCGTCCCACCGGACGGCGATTTCGCCGAGGTCGAGGGCGCGCGCCTCCATTATGTCGACAAGGGGCCCCGGGGTGCCCAAGCCCCCGTTATCGTGCTGATCCACGGACTTGCCGGCCAGATGCGCAACTTCAACTATGAGGTTGCCGACCGGCTGGCCGACACCCACCGTGTCGTCCTTCTCGATCGCCCAGGGTCGGGGCATTCGCTGGCCGCCCCCGGCACCCATCCCGGGCTCCGCGCGCAGGGGGCCCTGATTGCGGCGTTTCTCGATCGGCTGGAGATCGAACGCCCGCTGCTGGTCGGTCATTCGATGGGCGGTGCCGTGTCGCTGGCGGCCGCGCTGGCAGCACCCGGCCGGATTGGCGGCCTGGCGCTGCTTGCTCCGCTCACCCAGCCACAGCCCTTCGGTTCGGCTGCGGTGCAGGAGTTCTTCCGCGGTGGTGCCCCGCTTCGCCGGCTTGTCGCGCACACCATCGCGGTCCCGATCCTCCAGTTACGCAGTCGCCGTGCCGTGCGCCGCGCATTCATGCCGGAACATGCGCCGGACGATTTCGCCATTCGTGGCGGCGGCATATTGTCGCTGCGACCCGAGACGATCGACATCGCAGCCACCGAACTGGTCCATGCCAATCCGGACCTGAGCGAGATGGCCGCGCTCTACCCGACCCTGGATCTGCCGAGTGCGATCCTGTTCGGTGCGCAGGACGCGGTGCTGGACCCGGAAAGGGACGGCGCACCCACCGCAGCAGTGATCCCCGACTGTCGGTACGAGGTGATCGAGGGTGGCCACATGATCCCGGCAACCCAGCCGGATCGCATTGTGCGATTCATTCTGGACACGGCCGCCCGCATCCGCTGACAGGAATTTCATGGCGTTCACCGATATCGCGACCCGCGTCTGGGACCATGGCTGGCGGCTGGACCCCATCGTCCGCAGCCTGCTCGACACCGATTTCTACAAGCTCCTGATGCTGCAGATGATCCGGCAGCGTCATCCGGACGTACGCGCCACCTTCTCGCTCATCAATCGCACCACGCGCATCCGGCTGGCCGACGATATCGACATCGCCGAACTGCGTGCGCAACTCGATCATGCGCGAACGCTGCGCTTCTCGCACAAGGAACTGATCTCGCTGGCCGGCAACAGCTTCTATGGTCAGAACCGCATGTTCGCGCCCGACTTTCTCGCATGGCTCGCCCGCTTCCGCCTGCCCGAATATGATCTGCGCGTCGTCGATGGCCAGTTCGAGCTGCATTTCGAGGGGCTGTGGTGCGAAACCACGATGTGGGAGATCCCCGCACTCGCCATCGTCAACGAACTGCGCTCCCGCGCAGCGATGGCGGACAAGGGACGTTTCGCGCTCGACGTGCTTTATGCCCGCGCCAAGGCCAAGCTGTGGGACAAGGTGGAACGGTTGCGCGAACTACCCGACCTCGCCATCTCCGATTTCGGTACGCGGCGGCGGCATGGGTTTTTGTGGCAGCGTTGGTGCGTGGAGGCGTTGAAGGAGGGGCTGGGGGACCGTCTGATCGGGACGTCGAACGTCCTGCTCGCCATGGACAATGATCTGGAGGCGATCGGCACCAACGCGCATGAATTGCCGATGGTCGCCGCGGCCCTGGCGGACAGCGACGAGGAACTGGCGCAGACCCCCTACCGCGTCCTGCGCGAATGGCAGGAGCTGTATCAGGGCAATCTGCTGATCGTCCTGCCCGATGCGTTCGGCACCGCCGCCTTCCTCCGCGATGCGCCGCCCTGGGTGGCGGACTGGACGGGATTTCGCCCTGACAGCGCGCCGCCGATCGAGGGGGGCGAGGCGATACTCGACTGGTGGCGCACACAAGGCCGCGACGCCCGCCAGAAGCTGCTGATCTTTTCCGACGGCATGGACGTCGACAGCATCGAGCAGGTCTATCGCCATTTCCATGGCCGGGTGCGGATGAGCTTCGGCTGGGGCACCAACCTGACCAACGACTTTCGCGGCTGCGATCCCGACGGCGACGACGGTCTTTCCCCCATCTCTCTGGTCGCCAAGGTCATCAGCGCCAATGGCCGCCCGGCGGTCAAGCTGTCCGACAATCCGGCCAAGGCAACCGGCGCGCCCGAGGAAATCGCGCGCTATCTGCGCGTCTTCGGCGATGACGGGCGGCAGGCGCGCACCCCCGAGATATGACGCTGCCGGCCGATTTCTTCGCACGCGACGTGGTCACCGTCGCGCGCGCATTGATCGGCGTCACGCTGCTGGTGGACGGGGTCGGCGGCCCCATCGTCGAGACCGAGGCCTATGCCGCGCACGAACCCGCCTCGCACAGCTTCCGCGGCCCCTCCCCCCGCAATGCCGCCATGTTCGGACCGGTCGGCCACGCCTATGTGTACCGCATCTACGGGCTGCACTGGTGCCTGAACACGGTATGCGGCGCCCCCGGTAGCGCGGTGCTGATCCGCGCGATCGAGCCGGTGCACGGCATCGACCGGATGACCGCGCGACGCGGCGACATGCCGCTGCGCCAGCTTTGCGCCGGGCCGGGCCGGCTGTGCCAGGCCCTGGGCATCGGCGGCGCGCTGGACGGCCACAGGCTCGACGCCGCGCCCTTCGATCTGGTCGATGCGCCGTTGACGCCGGACCTGCACATCGGCCCGCGCATCGGCATCACCAAGGCTGCCGAACTGCCCTGGCGCTTCGGCCTAGCCGGCTCCCCGTTTCTCAGCCGTCCATTCCCCCGCGAACAAGCGTCTTGATCTTTTCGAAGCGACGCGGGAAGCTGTTCGAATAATAATAAGGATGCGAACATGGAGTGGATCAAGATTCTGGCGCTCGCCGCCATGGTCTATGGCGTGTGGGCGACGTACAAGGCGCTGGGGACGCCGGTCCGGTATCAGGGCCATCGCTACTTTCCCCAATCCGACGGCACCTTCAAGCGCTGGTATGGCGGGCGGCGTTTCGCCCCCAGCGAAATCGGGATGGCCGATCCGGGCTGATCGCGCCCGATCCACGAACGATTTCGGCCATCGACGGTCCGTACGCTCTGCCGAGGGCTGGCATTTGCGGGGCGCATCGCCATCTGTTGATGGACGCTGCAGCCGCCGCCTTGCCGTAGGATAGCCGATCCCGTGTTCGTGATGCCCGATCTGGGTCCCTATGGCCCCTTGTACCTGCTGCTCGCGGCCGTCCTGCTGGCCGGGGTGATCGTGCGGCGGGTGCCGATCCTGCGCACGATCGTCAACCTCACCAGTTGGGGACTGGTCGCGCTCGTGCTCTTTATCGCCATCGACCAGCGCGGCCGTTTCGATCCCTATTTCCAGCGCATCACCGAGCGGATCTTTCCAGACCAGCAACAGGTGGTCGGGGACGAGGTCCGCATCCGCATGTCGCCGGACGGGCATTTCTGGGCGCGGGCCACCGTCGACGGGGTGGAGCGCCGTATGTTGATCGACAGCGGTGCGACGCTGACCGCCCTGTCGGAGGATACCGCCGCAGCCGCCGGACTGGAGCCGCGCGACGAACTCGTCCCCGTGCTGCTCAACACCGCCAACGGCACGATCCGCGCCAAGACGGCGACGGTCGCCCGGCTTCAGCTTGGCGCCATCCGTGCAGGGGGACTGCCCGTCGTCGTCTCCCCCGCATTCGGGCGGACCGACATCCTCGGCATGAATTTCCTGTCCCGGTTGAAATCCTGGCGCGTGGAGGATCGCACGCTGATCCTGGTGCCGCATCATCCCCGGCCCGTCGCATCATCGACCCCGGCCTGACCGGTTACATTGACACGTTTTCTCGGGTTTAGCATGCGATCCTCCATGACAGTCCGCCCTTCGCACACCATCACCCTTTCACCCGGTACGGCCCGGCTGCTCGATGCCGCGGTCGCGGGCGGCCAGTATGACGGGGCGGATGCAGCCATCGCTGCGGCACTGGCCGGGCTCGGCCGGGCCACGCCCGCGCCGCAGGATTGGCTGCCGGGCGGCGGGGAATGTGGCGACCTGATCCGCGCGCGCGACTGGAGCGCGACGTCGCTCGGCCCGCGCGAGCACTGGCACCCGGCACTGCGCTCCACCGTGTCCAACATCATCAACTCGCCGATCGCGAAGGTGCTGATGTGGGGGCCCGACCACATCATGCTGTATAACGACAGCTACCGCGAGATTGCCGGGGCCCGTCACCCCCAGGCGCTGGGCGGCACGGTGCCCGGCATCTGGCCCGAGATCTGGGACTGGAACCGTCAGGTCCTCGCCGCCGGCTTCCAGGGCGAGGTCCTGTCCTATCGCGACCAGCGCATGGTCCTGACCCGCAACGGCATGGCGGAGGAGGTCGTGTTCGACCTGTTCTATACGCCCATCTATCAGGACGGTGCGGTCGCCGGCGTCATGTGCACCGTGCTGGACAATACGCCGCGCATCGTGGCGGAACGACGCCTGGCGGACAGCGAGGCCGAGTTGCGGATCATCACCGACTCGCTGCCGGTGCTGGTCGCCTTTGTCGACCGGGACGGCGTGTACCGCTTCGCCAACAGCTTCTATCAGGACTTTCTCGGCATCGCGCCGGAGCAGGTGGTGGGTCGCACCATCGCGCAAGTGCTGGGCGAGGAAAGTCATGCCGTCCGCCAGCCACTGATCGCCCGCGCCCTGGCCGGGGAGACGGTGGTCGCCGACGTGTCGATCCGCCACCGCGACGGTGGCATCCGCCGGGCCGAGACCCGTTACCTGCCCCGCCGCGGCGACGATGGCGAGGTTCTCGGCTTCCACGTCCTGGTCTTCGACGTCGACGAGCGCATTCGCCATGCCGCGGCGCTGGAACAGAGCAACGGCCGTTTCCGCGCGGCGATGGATGCGGTGCACGGCGTGCTGTGGACCAACAGCGCCGATGGCCAGATGCTGGGCGAGCAGCCCGGATGGGCGGCGCTGACCGGACAGGCCTTTGAGGAATATCAGGGCTTCGGCTGGGCGCAGGCGGTCCATCCCGACGACATGGCCGCCACCGTCGCCGCCTGGCGGACCGCGGTCGCCGAGCGGTCGATGTTCGTCCACGAACACCGCGTCTGCCGGCATGACAAGATCTGGCGCACCTATGCGATCCGCGCGCTGCCCATCTTCGGGGCGGACGGCGCCTTGGTCGAGTGGGTCGGCGTCCACACCGACATCACCGAGCAGCGCGAGGCGGAGCAGGCGCTGCGCGATCAGGCCTCGATCCTGGCGCGGCAGGTCCGTCACCGCGAACGCGCCGAGGCACAGCTACGTCAGTTGAACGAGACGCTGGAGGCCCGCGTCATCGCCGAGATCGCCGAGCGCCGGCAGGCGGAGGTGGCGCTCGCCCAGGCGCAGAAGATGGAGACGATCGGCAAGCTGACCGGCGGCGTCGCGCATGACTTCAACAATCTGTTGCAGGTCGTGTCGGGCAATCTCCAGCTTCTCGCCACCGACGTGCACGGCAACGAGCGTGCCGAGCGCCGCATCACCAATGCCATGGCCGGCGTCACGCGCGGATCGAAGCTGGCGGCGCAACTGCTAGCCTTCGGTCGGCGTCAGGCGCTCGAACCCAAGGTCGTCAACGTCACCCGCTTCGTGCAGGGGATGGACGACATGCTGCGCCGTGCGATCGGCGAGGGGATCGAGATCGAGACGGTCGTCGGCGGCGGGTTGTGGAACACCTTTATCGATCCGACGCAAATCGAGAATGCGTTGCTGAACCTGGCGATCAACGCGCGCGATGCGATGGAGGGTACCGGCAGGCTGACCATCGAACTCGGCAATGCGCATCTCGATGACGACTATGCCCGCACCCATGACGAGGTGGTCCCCGGCCAATATGTCATGCTCGCCGTGTCCGATACGGGCAGCGGGATGAGCGCGGAGGTGATGGCCAAGGTGTTCGAGCCGTTCTTCTCGACCAAGAGCGAGGGCAAGGGCTCCGGGCTTGGCCTGTCGATGGTCTATGGCTTCGTCAAACAGTCCGGCGGCCATGTGAAGATCTATTCCGAGATCGGGCACGGCACCACGATCAAGCTGTACCTGCCGCGTGCGATGGAAGCCGAGGATATCGAGGTCGCGGTCGATACCGGGCCGATCGCCGGCGGCACGGAAACGGTGCTGGTGGTCGAGGACGACGATGCGGTGCGCGCCACCGTGGTCGAGCTGTTGTCCGAACTCGGCTACCGCGTGCTGAAGGCGGTGGATGCGCAAAGTGCGTTGAGCGTGATCGAAAGCGGCATTCCGATCGACATGCTGTTCACCGACGTGGTGATGCCCGGCACGCTGAAAAGCCCCGAGCTGGCGCGCAAGGCGCGGGAGCGGCTGCCCGACATCGCGGTGCTGTTCACCTCCGGCTATACCGAAAACTCGATCGTCCATGGCGGCCGGCTCGACAAGGGGGTCGAGCTGTTGTCCAAGCCCTATACGCGCGAGGCGCTGGCGCGGAAGTTCCGCCACGTTCTCGCCAATCAGAGCCAGCGGCGCCTGGCCGAACGCCCGCGCATGCCCGCCACCGCGACACCGCTGGCGGACGGCCTCACCATCCTGCTGGTCGAGGATGACGAATTGATCCGGACCAGCACGGCCGAGGCACTGCAGGCGGGCGGCTTCGTCGTGGTCGAGGCGGGCAGCGCGGAGGAAGCGCTGACCGCGCTACAGACCGCGCCGATCGACGTGCTGGTCACCGACATCAACCTGCCCACCATGTCCGGGATCGAGCTGGCGCAGCGGGCACGCGCGGTGCGGCCGCTGGCGGGGATCGTCTTTGCCACCGGCGATGCCGCCGCCGTCCGCGACGCCATGCCGCCCGAGGCGATGCTGCTCACCAAACCCTATGGCGCGGACCGGATGATCGAGGCGATCCGCAGTGTCGCGGCGCGGCGCGAGCGGACCGGCGCGACCGTCTGAACATCTTCCACATCATCTTAGATCAATGACCTACGTTACTGATAAATAACGCAGCCATGCTGCGACTTCGCTTGGCGTAGACGGTTTATCCTTCGCACGGACGTGTGAAACGTTGCGGAGGACCACCCATGTATTATCACGACAAGCGGCTTCAGTATCCGGTCACCGTCGACAAGCCCGATCCCGCCTTTGCACGCATGCTGCAACAGGCGATCGGCGGCGTGGAGGGCGAGATCCGCGTGTGCATGCAGTATTTCTTCCAGGCCTGGGGCAACCGGGCGCCGACGCCGAAATATCGCGACATGCTGCTCCACACCGCGACCGAGGAGATCGGCCATATCGAGATGCTGGCGACCGCGGTCGCGCTCAACCTCGACAAGGCGCCTGCCTCGCTACAGGAAGAGGGTGCCGCCGACGGCATCGTGGGCGCGGTGATGGGCGGCGGCAATGGCCGCCACGCGATCGAGGGCATGATCCACAAGAACCTGCTGTCGACCGGTCTCGCCGCGATGCCGGTGGACTCCGACGGCGTACCCTTCAACATGAGCCACATCTATGCCAGCGGCAACATCGCCGCCGACATGTATTGCAACGTGGCGGCGGAAAGCACCGGGCGCGTGCTGGCGGTGCGCCTGTTCAACGCCGCGCATGACGAGGGCATGAAGAAGATGCTCCATTACATGATCGCGCGCGACACCATGCACCAGCAGCAGTGGCTGGCGGTGCTGGAGGAACTGGGCGGCCCCTCGGCCAACCTGCCGGTCCCCAACTCCTTCCCGCAAGGTATGGAGGATCAGGCGAACAACTACAACTTCTACGCCACCGCCGCCGACGGATCGGTGCCGGAGGGACGCTGGACCGATGGCCCGACCATCGATGGTCGCGGCGACTTCACCGTCTTCCAGAACAAGCCGCTGGGCGAGGAGCCCATCCTCGGCCCCGCCCGCCCCGACAGCGCGGCGCAAAGCCAGCAGATCGGGTGAGGTTGTGCGCGGCCCCCATCATCGGGGCCGCGCATTTCAGTTCATTCCCAAGCCATTAACCTATGTACGAGCGGCAGTTTCTGTGCCCTTCATGATCGATCGTGAAGGGACCTACCATGAATAACCCACTGATCCGGAAGCTGGAACAGTTCACGCGACTGTCCGGCTCGGACCGCACGATACTCGACGAATTGGCCAGCACCGGCATCCGCCGGCTCTCGGCCCGTCGCGACCTGGTTCGCGAAGGCGAAAAACCACGCGCGATCAATCTGATGCTCGATGGCTGGGCGTTCCGCTACAAGATGCTGGAGGATGGCCGGCGGCAGATCATCTCGTTCTTCCTGCCCGGCGACCTGTGCGACCTGAACATCTATCTGCTGCGCGAGATGGACCATTCCATCGCCGCGCTCACCCCGCTGACCTTCTGCGAAATCCCGCGCGATACGTTCGAACAGGTGACCGAGCGCCCGCGCATCGTGCAGGCGCTGTGGTGGGATTCGCTCGTCGCCGCCGCGATCCAGCGCGAATGGACGGTCAATCTTGGCCAGCGCAACGCGCTGGAGCGGATCTCGCACCTGATCTGCGAACTCTTTTTCCGCATCCGCGGCGTCGGCCTGAACGACGACACCAGCTTCTTCTGCCCGATCACCCAGAACGACCTGGCGGAAGCGACCGGCATGACCTCCGTCCACGTCAACCGCACCTTGCAGGAACTGCGCGGGCGCGGCCTCGTCCACTGGAAGGGCAAGCAGGTGGAGATACCGGACCTCGGGGCCTTGTGCCAACTGGCTCTCTTCAACCAGAACTACCTCCATCTCGACCGCGAAGGAGCGCATCTGGACGCCAATGACTGAAACGCTGCGCCTCCAGCCCGGTCCATCCCCCGAAGCCAGGACATGGCGCGTGCTGGCGCGTGCCGAGGCGGAGGGCTCGGATCTCTGGCAGGTGCTGGCCGATCAGATCGCCCGGTCGGGGCTGGCGGAGTCGGTTGCGGTGGCGGCGAACAGACCTGAGCCACAGTGGATCGCCCATACCGGCCCGTGGCGCCCGGCGGGGGGCGTCGCCCCGCCGCGCCTGCCCGACCGATGCGGCCTGCGGTCCGCCGAAGCGGCGGAACCGGCAGCTTTTCGGCCCGAGGGTTCGATCGACCGCGCCATATTGGTGGTTTCGCCTGGGGCCGCGTCGCAAACGGTCTGGCTGTTCGCGGACAGCTTCACGCCCGCCGCGACCACGCTCATCGTCCGGCTGGTCGAGGGGATTGCGGATGGCGATGATCCCCGCTGCGTGGTCGGTTACGGCGTCGACGGCATCCCCGTGGTGCGCGAGGTCAATGCCGCCTTCTGCCGCCGCACCGGTCTGGCCGTCTGGCCGGGAACGCCGTTGTCCGGCGTTTCGCCCCGCTTCCTTCAGATGGGCATGCGCAATCCGCTGACCGTGATGGTGGAGGGCTGGCCACAACCCTTCCGCCTGTTCGCCTGTCCCGTCGCCGGCGATCCCGAGCCTTTGGTGGCACTGGTTCCCGCACCATGCTGGGGAACATCGCCGACGCACGCCACCACCATCGCGACGCCGCAGCCGCGCGTCGATCATCAGCATCACGTCCGCAACATGCTCGCCGTCGTCCGCTCGATCGCGCGGCGGACGCGCAGCAGCGACGGCGAGGCCTGGGATCATCTGGACGGGCGCCTGAACGCCTTTACCCGTATCCAGGCGCTGATGACCTATGGCACCGACGACGCCATCGACCTGCACGCGATCGTCGACGACGAACTGCGCGTGCAACCCGGCGACCGGGTCAGCGTCAGCGGTCCCAGGGTCTGCCTGCCGCCGCGCATCGCGGAACGCCTCGGCCTCGCCATCCATGAATTGACCACCAATGCGGTGAAGTTCGGCGCGATGGGACAGGACGGCGGGCGGTTGGCGGTGCGCTGGACGGCCGGCGAGATGCTGACGCTGCACTGGCAGGAAAGCGTGATCGACCCCCTGCCCCCGCCCGGACCGCCGGGGTTCGGCACAGAACTGATCGAGGAGCTGCTACCCTATGAGTTGCAGGCCGAATGCACGCTGGACCTGCATGCGCGCGGCCTTTCCTGCACGATCACCATACCCCTGCCGCAGGGCGCTCAGGCGGGCAGTTCGCGATAAAGCCGCAAGGCGGCGGGCACCTGTTCCGGCGTCTCACCGCGTGCGATGGCGTAGGCGGCCTGCACGGCCGCGCCCAGGCTGCCGGTATGGAACGGCTTGGCGACGCAGCCGATGATCAGCGGATGGCCGCCATCCGCCGGACAATTGCCGCTGAGGAATATGCACGGCACGCCGCGATCGGCCAGCGCCGTGGCCGCCGTAATCCCGCTGTCGCCATCGGCCAGCTTCACGTCGCACACCACCAGATCGGGCCGATCCTGTTCGGCCAGGTCGAGCGCGCTGGCAACGGTATCGGCGATGCCGACCACCCGGTGCCCGTGCAGCGTCAACGCATCCTCGACCAGCATCGCGACCAGCGCCTCGTCCTCGATCACCAACAGGTCGAGCGTCCGCGCGTCGGTCATCAGATCAGCCGCGATCGGCATAGGGCATCACGACGACCAGCCGGTCGTCCCCTTCGGCATGAACGTCGGCGCGCACCTGATGCCGCAAGCCGGCGAACATCCGGGCGTCCGCACCGGACAAGGTATCTAGCCCCCACATAGCGCCGTCAAACGACAGGCGCATGGCTTCGTTCCCGCTGGGGCCGACGCTTATCCGTGGTTTGTCGCCATGCCGCTTCAACAGCGCGTGGAAAAGCAGCGCCGCCGCCGCGGCCTGTTCCACCGGCGCCTCGAACCGCCCGGCCACGGCGATGCCCGCCTCCGCGCCATGCACCTGCTGGAAAACCCCGGTGAACAGCGCCGCCAGATCGACCTCGCCCAGCCCGACCGTGTCGTAGAGCGGGCGATGGGCGCTCGCCAGCACCTGCAGCCGCTCGGTCGCCCGGTCGAGCGCCGCCCGCGCCGGCTGGTCGGCCTGGGCACGTGCATCGACCGCCACCAGCCCGATCGCCACCTGCAGCGCGTTACGCACCCGGTGGTTCAACTCCTCCAGCAACCGCGCCTGCGTCTCGATACCGGCCCGCAACGCTTCCTCGATGCGCAGGCGATGTTTCGCCAGGGCGACATAGTGGCAGATCGTGTGGAGGAACCGCAGTTCGTCCTCGGTGAACCGATCCGCCCAGCGCCGGCCGAAGCCCAGCGTACCCAGCAGGTCGCTGCCATGGATGAGCGGCGCACAGGCATAGGCATCCAGTCCCAGGTCGCGCACGAAGTCATAGAGCGAGTCGCTCGACCGCTGCACGCCGACCGCGTGAATGGCCTTTCGCGTGCTGGCGGCACAACCGCACACCGCCTGCCCCAAGGCCAGTTCGCGGCCGTGCTCGGCCTCCTGCGCCGTCAGCCCGCCATGCGCCTCCAGGACCAGGCGATCGCCCTCCAACCGATAGTTGAAAAAGACGTCCAGTCGCAATTCGGTACGGATCAGTTCGAAAAGTTCGTCGATCATCCGGGCGGGATCGTCCGCGCCCATCAATCGGTCGGTCACCTCTGCGATCAGCGTCAGATATCGCCGCGGAAGCGAGGGGTCGATCGCTGCATCGTCAGTCGGCGTAGCGGTGGTATCGTTCCACACAGGTCCAGCCATGGATGTGCGGATAATCCCATCGGGTCATGCTGCGCAACCGTTTCGACGAGAATAATTATCGAGCTATTGCAGCAGCTTGCCCGCATCTCGGCGCGAAAGCCGCCGTGCGGCATCACCGTCATAGGTCGGCGCGCGGCCGGATCGGGTCAGGATTGGAATGGTGGAGCCGAGGGGGATCGAACCCCTGACCTTCGCAATGCCATTGCGACGCTCTCCCAGCTGAGCTACGGCCCCGGTTTCGCGCGGAACCACGCGAAGATATGGTCGGACGGTCGGGATGGTGGAGCCGAGGGGGATCGAACCCCTGACCTTCGCAATGCCATTGCGACGCTCTCCCAGCTGAGCTACGGCCCCTTATCCGTCCGGGAGGCAGCCCAGTAGCGGGGCCGCCCGATCTTGGCAAGCGCCCTTTCGGGGCGCCTGCCAAGTTATCCACAATTATCGCGGATCAACCGCGATATCGGTCGATCAATGCTCGTCGTCTTCCTTGGACGCCTCGACGCCCAGATCGTCGTCACCGCCCAGATCGACCTCGTCATCGGCCGAGGGCTCTTCGTCCTCACCGGTGATGTCCAGATCCTCGTCGTCCCCGCCCAGATCGGAATCGGGCTTGGCATCGGGCTTGGCCTGCTCGAAGGGCAGCGGCTGCTTGGACTTCAGGATCGGTTCCGGCTCCCACTGCGTGCCGCAGTTGATGCAGGTGACGGGATCGTCCTTTTCGAGGTCGTAGAAACGCGTCGCGCATTTCGGGCACGTACGCTTCGTGCCCCATTCCGGCTTGATCATGCCGTTCAACACCTTTCGGATTGGGATTTCGCGGGAGGTTCCCCCACGAACTGGTGCGCGCCTTGCCATAGCGCAAGGCGGCTGTCAAAAGCCCGCGCCCATGGCGCATTCTTCTTCGCAACCCCGCACGATCGCATCCCGCGGCCCCTTGAACGGCACCGTCGCGGTACCCGGCGACAAGTCGATCAGCCATCGCTCGCTCATGCTCTCCGCGCTGGCGATCGGTGAAAGCCGCGTCGACGGCCTGCTGGAGGGCGAGGATGTGCTTGCCACCGCCGCCGCGATGCGGGCGATGGGGGCGGACATCGTGCGCGAGGACAGCGGCACCTGGCGTATCCACGGCGTCGGCGTCGGCGGGCTGCTCCAGCCGGCGGGCGCCCTTGATATGGGCAATTCCGGCACCTCGACCCGGCTGCTGATGGGTCTGGTCGCCTCCCATCCGATCACCGCCACCTTTGTTGGCGACCCTTCGCTCTCCGCGCGCCCGATGGGCCGGGTGATCGAACCGCTGGCCGAGATGGGCGCCAGCTTCTCGGATACGCCGGGCGGGCGCCTTCCGCTGATGGTGCGCGGCATCGCACCGGCAGTGCCGATCCGCTACACGCTGCCCGTGGCTTCCGCCCAGGTGAAGTCGGCGATCCTGCTCGCCGGGCTCAACACGCCCGGCGTGACCGAGGTGATCGAGCCGATCGCGACGCGCGATCATAGCGAGCGCATGCTGCGCGGCTTCGGCGCGGACCTGACCGTGGAGGATATGCCGGAGGGCAAGCGGATCGCGATCCGCGGGCAGGCGGAACTGCGTCCGCAGGCGATCACCGTCCCGGGCGATCCCTCGTCCGCCGCATTCTGGCTCGTCGCCGGCTCGGTCGTGCCGGGATCGGACATCACCATCACCAATGTCGGCATGAACCCGACGCGCACCGGTATCATTACCGCGCTGAAGATGATGGGCGCGGACATCACCGAGATCGCGCCGCGCACCGTCGGCGGCGAGCCGGTGGCCGATCTGCGCGTCCGCCATGCGAGCCTGACCGCGATCGAGGTGCCGCCCGAACTGACGCCGAGCATGATCGACGAATATCCCGTGCTGTTCGTCGCCGCCGCCTTTGCGACCGGCACCACCGTGGCGCGCGGCGCGCACGAACTGCGCGTCAAGGAGTCGGACCGCATCGCCACCATGGCCGCCGCCCTGAACGCCTGCGGGGTCACCACGCGCGAGTTCGAGGACGGCCTTGCCGTCGACGGATCGGGCGGCGATCCCCTGCCCGGCGGCGCGACCATCGCCACCAGGCTCGACCACCGCATCGCGATGAGCATGACGGTCGCGGCGCTTCATGCGCGAGCGGCGATCACGCTGGACGATGCCGCGCCGGTCGGCACCAGCTACCCGATCTTCTTCGCCACCCTCGATCGCCTGATGGGAACGGACGCATGATCATTGCCGTCGATGGACCCGCCGCCAGCGGCAAGGGAACGATTGCCAAGGCGCTCGCCCGCCATTTCGGCTTGCCGCATCTGGATACCGGGCTGCTCTACCGGGCGGTCGCCGCCACCGTTCGCCGGCTCGACCTCGACCCCACGCGCGAGGCGGATGCGGTCGCTGCCTGCGATTTCGACGAACTGACGCTGGCCGATCCGGCGCTGCGCGATGACGAAACCGGGCAACTCGCCTCGATCGTGTCGGCGCATCCGCTGGTCCGTGCGGCCCTCCTCCAGCGGCAGAAGCGGTTCGCGCATCAGCCTGGCGGCGCGATCCTGGACGGGCGCGACATCGGCACCGTCATCGCGCCCGACGCCGATGCCAAGCTGTTCGTGAAGGCCAGTCCCCAGGTGCGCGCCCGCCGCCGCCACGCCGAACTTGCCGGCCGCGGCAGCGAGGCGAGCTTCGACCAGGTGCTTGCCGACATCCGGGCCCGCGACGCCCGCGACAGCGCCCGTGCCACCGCCCCCCTCACCCAGGCCGCCGACGCCGCCGCGCTCGACACCAGCAACCTGACGATCGACGCCTCCGTCGCCCGCGCCATCGCTCTGGTCGAGGCCCGCCTCGCCGCCCGCGCCGCCGACGCCTGAGAGGCTGCTTGGAAATTGGCGAAAGAGCCAATTTCGGGCGGTGCCGGCCCGCTCCCCCACCCGACCTCCCATCAAGGATACTCTGTGGGAGGTCGGGTGGGGGAGCGGGCTGGCACCGCGAAATCCGCTCACAGCGCATTTCCAAACGGACTCTGAGTCCACGCCGGGGCCGACCTTGCCCCGGGCTCCGATTTGACGTATATCAATGGCATCCTGCGGGCTCGGACTCGCGGAGGCAGGCGCGTCGGGCATGGCCCCACGCGCCATTTTCGCATTGATGACCGAATGATCGTCGGTGCGGGCCTTTGCGGGAAAACGGTCCGTATGGATGCCGCATCGGCATGGGGCCGGCGCGGCAGTTTGTGGCCAAGACCAGCGGAACCAACCGCTTGGCCGGAAACGACCAACCAGGAACGTTAAACCCTTATGGCAACCCAGGTACAGCCCACCCGCGACGATTTCGCGGCGATGCTCGATGACATGTTCGGCGGCGCCGACAGCTTCGAGGGTCGCGTCGTGCACGGCACCGTGACCGCGATCGAAAACGACCTCGCCGTCATCGACGTCGGCTTGAAGTCCGAAGGCCGCGTGCCGCTCCGCGAGTTCGCCGCCCCCGGCCAGAAGGCCGATCTGAAGGTCGGTGACGAAGTCGAAGTCTATGTCGACCGCGTCGAGAACATGCATGGCGAAGCGATGCTCAGCCGCGATCGCGCACGCCGCGAAGCCGCATGGGACAAGCTGGAACTCGAATTCTCGAAGTCGGCCCGTGTCGAGGGCGTAATCTTCGGCCGCGTGAAGGGCGGCTTCACCGTCGACCTCAACGGCGCGGTGGCCTTCCTCCCCGGCAGCCAGGTCGACATCCGCCCCGTGCGCGACGTCACCCCGCTGATGGACATTCCGCAGCCCTTCCAGATCCTGAAGATGGACCGCAAGCGCGGCAACATCGTCGTGTCGCGTCGCGCCGTTCTCGAAGAAACCCGCGCCGAGCAGCGTTCGGGCCTCATCCAGAGCCTGGCCGAGGGTCAGATCATCGAGGGCGTCGTCAAGAACATCACCGATTACGGTGCGTTCGTTGATCTCGGCGGCATCGACGGCCTGCTGCACGTCACCGACCTCAGCTACAAGCGCGTCAATCACCCGTCCGAGATGATCAACATCGGCGACACGGTGAAGGTGCAGATCATCCGCATCAACAAGGACACGCAGCGCATCTCGCTGGGCATGAAGCAGCTCGAGAGCGATCCGTGGGACGGCGCGAGCGCGAAGTACCCGGTCGGCGCCAAGCTGTCGGGCCGCGTCACGAACATCACCGAATATGGTGCGTTCGTCGAGCTGGAGCCGGGCATCGAGGGCCTGGTCCACGTGTCGGAAATGTCCTGGACCAAGAAGAACGTCCATCCGGGCAAGATCGTGTCGACTTCGCAGGAAGTGGACGTGGTGGTGCTCGAGGTCGATCAGGACAAGCGCCGCATCTCGCTGGGCCTGAAGCAGGCACAGGCCAATCCGTGGGAGGCGTTCGCCGCCGCGCATCCGATCGGCTCGACCGTCGAGGGCGAAGTCAAGAACGCGACCGAGTTCGGCCTGTTCATCGGCCTGGACAACGATGTCGACGGCATGGTCCACATGTCCGACATCGCATGGGGCGTCTCTGGTGAAGACGCGCTGGCGCTTCACCGCAAGGGTGAGAGCGTCCAGGCGATCGTGCTCGACATCGATCCGGAGAAGGAGCGCATCTCGCTCGGCATGAAGCAGCTCGAGCGTGGCGGCCCCGTCGTCGGCAGCCCGGCAGCCGCCGGCGACCGCCTCGGCAAGAATCAGGTCATCACCGTCACCGTTCTCGAAGTCCGCGACGCGGGCCTCGAAGTGCAGGCGGGCGACGATGGTTCGACCGGCTTCATCAAGCGTACCGATCTGGGTCGCGACCGTGACGAGCAGCGCCCCGAGCGCTTCCAGGTCGGCCAGAAGTTCGACGCCATGGTGACCGGCTTCGACCGCTCCAAGAAGCCGACCTTCTCGGTCAAGGCGATGCAGATCGCCGAAGAGAAGCAGGCTGTGGCGCAGTATGGCTCGTCCGACTCGGGCGCGTCGTTGGGCGACATCCTGGGTGAGGCACTGAAGGCCCGCGGCCAGAAGTAATTTACCGTCGAGGCGGGCGTCTTGTGTCGTTATGGCACAGGGCGCCCGCCTTTTTTTATGGGTGAAGAGATTTTCATGCAGCAAAATATTCATTATAACGTTTGCATAAGGGGCTGATAATCGGAGGGGTTGTTGTCGATGATCCGGTCGGAATTGGTGCAAAAGATCGCGGGCGAAAATCCGGAACTCACGCCACGCGAAGTTGAGTTGATCGTGACGACGTTTTTCGACTCGATCATCCGGCGTTTGAGCGAGAATGGTCGCGTGGAACTGCGCGGCTTCGGCGCCTTCTCCACCCGCCCCCGCGATGCCCGCACCGGCCGGAACCCGCGCACCGGCGAACAGGTCGCCGTCGATGCCAAGCGGGTGCCTTATTTCAAACCCGGCAAGGAAATGCGCGCACGCCTGAACGTGTGACGGGTGGATGCCGATGTCGATCACGGCTTGACGCGCGCGCCGCGCTCGTCTTGGTCAGACATCGTGTGCGGGCGTGGCGGAATCGGTAGACGCTGCCGACTTAAAATCGGCTTCCCATGGAGTGCGGGTTCGAGTCCCGCCGTCCGCACCATTGCGGTCGCGCTGGCTCTTTTGTTCTCCGGCTGCGAGCGCCGCCGTGACAGCGGCCCGGTGATCGTCAGTGCCATCGGGCAGCCGCCGGCTGCCGGTCACCGCGATTGGCCGCAGCGACTGCTGGTCGACGCCACCGCCCAGGGGCTTGTGCGCTTCGATGCCGCTGGCCAGATCGAGCCGGGGCTGGCCGAGCGATGGATCGTCACCGACAATGGTGGCTCCTACATCTTCCGCCTGCGCGAGGCGAGCTGGGCGGATGGTCGCCCGGTGACCGCCGAACAGGTGGTGGATATCCTGCAGGGTCGCCTGCGCGCCGCGGCCGATCATGCGCTGCTGCCGTTCCTGACCGCGATCGACGAGGTCGTGGTGATGACGCCGCAGGTGATCGAGGTCCGCCTTGCGCGACCCCGCCCCGATCTGCTCAAGCTGTTCGCACAGCCCGAACTCGCCATCATCCGTTCGCGCACCGGTGGCGGCACCGGGCCGATGCGCGTCTCCGCGCTACGCTCCGCCGCTCCCCTCCTCCGCCCCATCTCCGACCCCACCCGCGCCGAACCCGAAGACAGCCCCACGCCCACGCCGGAGGAAGAGGTCAGCCTGATCGGCGAGCGGGCGTCGCTGGCGTTGGTACGGTTCGGGCGGCGGGAGTCGGATCTGGTGAGCGGGGGCACGATCGCCGACTGGCCGCTCGTCGCACTGAGCGGAGCGCCGCCGGCGACGGTGCGGCTCGATCCGGCGGCCGGTCTGTTCGGGCTGGCGGTGGTGCGGCGCGAAGGCTTTCTGGCCGATGCGGCGAACCGTCAGGCGCTGTCGCAGGCGTTCGACAGGGCGACGCTGGTGGCGAGCCTGGCGCGCGGGTGGGAGCCGATGGACAGGCTGCTGCCCGAGACGCTGGACTCGGGCGCGCCGCCGCAAGTGCCTGGCTGGTCGCTGCAAACGCTGGATCAGCGCCGCGCCGATGCGCGCACAAGGGTCGCCGGCTGGGGCAGCCCGGTGCGGCTGGCAATCGCCCTTCCCGACGCGCCGGGCACCCGGCTGCTTTATGCGCAGATCGCCGCGACCTGGCAGGCGATCGGCATCGGCAGCGTCCGGGTCAAACCCACCGAGCCGGCCGATCTGCGACTGGTGGATGCGGTGGCGCCGTATGACAGCGCGCGCTGGTATCTCGCCACCGCCTGCCGCCCGTGCAGCGAGGCGGCGCAAGCGGCGCTGGAACAGGCGCGGCTGGCCCCGACACTTGGCGACCGGGCACAGGCGCTTGCCGCTGCCGATATCGCGATGAACCAGGACGCGGCCTTTATCCCGCTGGCACGCCCACTGCGCTGGTCGCTGGTGGCATCGCGACTGCGGCAATGGCAACCCAATGCGCGCGCCTGGCATCCATTGAACCGGCTGCGTGCCGACACCAATTGATCGTCATGACCGCACGCATCGATCCCCGCATCTTCGACAGCCTTCCCATGGGTCGCGACGTGGCTTCGGTCCGGCGCCGGATCGAGGCGCTGGAGGCGGTGCTGGAGCGGATGTTCGTCATTCCCGGCATCAACCGTCCGGTCGGGCTCGACGTGATCGTCGGCCTGATCCCGGTGGTCGGCGATGTCATCGCGGCGGCCATGGGCAGCTGGTTGGTCTGGGAAGCACGCAACCTGGGGCTGTCCAGGTTCCAGATGGTGCGGATGATGGGAAATGTCGGCTTCGACGCCGTGCTGGGCCTGGTGCCGTTCGTCGGCGATGCGGCCGACATCTATTTCCGGTCGAACACCCGTAACCTGCGCATCATCAGGCGCCATCTGGACAAGCATCACCCCGCCGGCGTCGTGCTGGAGGGGTGAGCCGGTCGGTCAGCGTCCGCCGCGCCAGATCCTGAGCGACGACGAGGGGCTGACCCCGCCCTGATGCGCCGGGCAGCGCGTGTAGCGGAACGCGGTATCGAGGCAGATCCACAGTTCGTCCAGCCAGCCGTCACGGGTGGCGGTCACCCGCATCATGTCCGCCCGCAGGCCCGGATTGGCGCGTGCCATCGCCTGCGCAAAGCCCCCCGCGGTCAGGTCGCGCCGCGACAGCGCCTCCATGTCCGGATAGCGCAGCCGCCCGTAAAGCGCGTTGGACTGACGGAAGTAGCGCGCCGGGCTGTACCCGCTCATGCAGGTGCCATGCTTGGCCCATTCATGCTGCATCAACTGCGCCGACGGGGTCGCACAGATATGCCGGCGAACCACCGCAGCCGGGATTAGCCCGGTCGGGCGGCAATATTGCGGCCATGTTGCTCCCTTGCCGTCAGGCCAAAGCCCATGCAGCGTGAAGCCGAAGCGGTTGGCCGAGCCGCATTGAAACGACCCGCCATCGCCATGATCCCGGCAATATTGCGGGCTCCAGGTGATCGCCAGCGTATAGCTGCCGATCGGAACCACGCGGCGCGGCTGCTTGTCGGTGGGCAGGTCGGGCCGGATACGCTGCGGCGCCTGCGGCGCGGAGCAGCTATAGGCCTGCGCCTGCGCCGCGACCGGCGACAGCAGCGCGGCGGCGGCCAGCCCGCGCAGGATCATGTGCTTCATCGTCATGCCACAGCCTCCGCCCGGGCCCGGAACCAGGCGCGCGCATTGGGCCGGAACAGCAGCACCAGCCCGGCAAAGGTCAACAGCCCCTGCACCGTGTTGAGCACGCCGAGCAGCCCGATCGCCAGCACGCCGGTGGCGACCTGATACAGCAGCGACACCAGCCCCAGCACGGTGAGCGCCGCAAGCAGCCCCAGCGCCACCCGGCTGCCGCCCCGCGTCGTGCACAGGATCAGCAGGATATACAGGCCGACCAGAAAGGCGGTGATGCCCGCGGTCAGCCCCGCACCGTACAGCGCCACCATCTCGCTCCACGCCATCGCCGATGTTATGATCAGCAGCAGCGTCGCGGCGAGGTACAGCCACTCCGCCGATATGATTGCCTTGGGACGCACCCGGATAGTCTCCCTTGATTGATGGCGGACGATAGCGCCGCCGGACCGGAGCACGCAATCGTCAGAGCGCGGCGAAATCCAGTCCGATGTCGGCGGCCGGCGCGGACTGGGTCAGGCGGCCGACGCTGACATAGGTGACACCCGTCGCCCCGATCGCGCCGATCGTCTCCAGCCGGACACCGCCCGAAGCCTCGGTCGGCACGCGGCCACCTACCAGTGCCACCGCCTCCCGCAGCGTCGCGGGGTCCATATTGTCGAGCAGCAGGTGGGTGGCGCCGGCGGCGATCGCCGGCTCGACCTGGTCGATCCGGTCGACCTCCACGATGATGCGGGCGATGCCGGCGGCGCGCGCCCGCTCCACCGCCGGTGCGACGCCGCCTGCGACCGCGACATGGTTGTCCTTGATCATCGCCGCATCCCACAGTCCCATGCGGTGGTTCTGCGCACCGCCGGTCCGGGTGGCGTATTTTTCCAGCAGACGCAGGCCGGGGATCGTCTTGCGGGTGTCGAGCAGGATCGCGCCCGTGCCAACCAGCGCATCCACATAGGTCGCGGTCATGGTGGCGATGCCCGACAGATGCTGCACCGTGTTGAGCGCGGAGCGCTCCGCGGTCAGCATCGCCCGCGCGCGCCCCTCCAGCCGGAGCAGCGGCGTGCCGGGTTCGACGCGGGCGCCGTCCTCCGCCAGCCGCGTGATGGCGACCTCCGGATCGAGATGGCGAAAGAACGCCTCGGCCAGCCAGAGCCCGGCGACGACGATCGCATCGCGGCTCGCCATCGTGCCGACGAACCGCGCATCGGCAGGAATGACCGCGGCTGAGGTGATATCACCCGCCGGCCCCATATCCTCGGCCAGCGTGGCGGCGACGAATGCGTCCCGGTCGAATCCGGGCAGGTCGGGGGTCATGGCAGCGAACACCTATTGCAACTCTCGGGCCGTGCCGATGCCACGCGCGGACGGCCTGCGCCAGTCAGATCATAGCGCCAGCCCGACCCGGTAGATGCGATTGGCATTGCGGCCGAACAGGTCGCGCCGTTCGTCATCGCCGAAATCCGACAGGATGGCGTGAAGCGCGTCCATGTAGCGATCGATGGGCGCGAACAGCATGTCGGTGGGCGCGTCGCTGGCGACCATGCAACGCTGTGTCCCGAACAGGTCGATGGCCTGGCGGAGGAACGGGCGGACCTGTTCCTGCGTCCAGTCGCGCGCGATGAAGCCGAGGCCCGACAGCTTGATCGACACCTGCGGCAAGGCCGCAAGGGCGGCAAGGCCGGCGCGCCATGTTGCAATACCGTCCGGATCGGACAGCACCGGCATGCCCAGATGATTGACGATGACGGGCACCCGGGGATTGTCGGCGAACAGCGGCACCAGCCCCGCCATCTGCCCGGGATAGCATTGCAGGTCGAACGACAGGCCATGATCCGCCAGCTTCCCGAAGCCCGCACGCCAGCCATCGTCCCGCGTCAGGTCGCGCGGCGTGTAGCTGCGCCCGGCATCGGGGTGCCAGTTGACGATGTGCCGGATGCCGCGCACGCGGGGGTGCCGGGACTGGGCGGCCAGATGCTCGTCGATCGCGGGATCGTCCAGCGCGGCAAAAGCGACGATCGCGTCGGGCAGTCCCGACGCCCCCGCCACCTCCTCCAGCCACGCCGTCTCCGCCAGCGCATCGCCGGGGTCGGCCCCCGCATCAACATGCACCGCGCCGACGACCTGCCACCGCGCCAGCGCCGCCCGGTAGTCGGCGGCGCCGAAATCCTGCGCGATCGCGGCCACGCTGCCGTTCGGCCCGTCCTCGGCAAAGGGTGGGGTCAGCCATGGGTAGCGCAGGCGCGACAGGTCCCACAGATGGATATGCGCATCGAGAAAGGAAACCGTCATGCCCCGCGCCCTCAGAAGGTGGTTCGCCCGCCCGACGTGTCAAAGGTCGACGCCGTGGTGAAGCTGCATTCCTCCGACGCCATGAAACACACCATCGCGGCCGATTCATGCACTTCGCCCAACCGGCCCATCGGGATCTTGCCGCGCATGTAATCGACCTGACTTTGCGGCAGTTGCGCCAGGATCGGGCTTTCGAAGGTGGCCGGGGTCAGCGCATTGGCGATCACCCCCTTGCCCGCCAATTCCTTACCCAGCGACTTGGTCAGGCCGATCACCGCGGCCTTGCTGGCGGAATAGGCGGAGGCGTTCGGGTTGCCCTCCTTCCCGGCCACCGAGGCGACGTTGACGATCCGGCCATAGCCATGGTCCAGCATCAGCGGCACCACCGCGCGACAGCAATAGAACAGGCCGTTGACGTTGATGTCGATCACCCGTCGCCAGCTCTCCAGCGGATATTCGTGGACGGGTCCGGTCGCCCCGGTGATCGCCGCCGAGCAGACCAGGATGTCGACCCGGCCCAGCGCCTCCGCGCTCGATGCCGCCGCGGCCGCGACCGCATCCGCATCGGTCACATCGAGGGCCACGATATGCGTCGCGCCCGTCTCGGCCTGCGCCTCCGCCAGCCTGTCGGCATCGACATCCCACAAGGCGGCCGTTCCACCCTCTGCGATGATGCGGCGGGCGACTTCCTTGCCCAGCCCCGACGCACCGCCGGTGACGATCGCGGCGCGCCCCGTGAAGCGCCCGGGAAACAGGCTCATGCCGGCACCCCCTCGCCCAGGTCGCGCCAGGCGATCACGTCCTGCCGCTGCGTGCCGAGGCCTGCTATCCCCAGTTCCATGACGTCGCCCGCCTTCAGATACACGGCCTGCGGCTTCTTGCCCTCGCCGACGCCGGGCGGGGTGCCGGTGATCAGCAGGTCGCCGGGATACAGCGTGATGTAGCGGCTGACATAGGCGATCAGCTGGCGGATGGTGAAGATCATCGTGCGGGTGTTGCCGGTCTGCATCCGCTGGCCGTTCACGTCCAGGTGCATGTCCAAGTCCTGCGGATCGCCCACCTCGTCGGGCGTCACCAGCCACGGGCCGACGGGGCAGAAGGTGTCATGCCCCTTGCCCTTCGACCACTGCGTGCCCCGCTGCTTCTGGTTGAAGCGTTCGGACACGTCGTTGGCGAGCACATAGCCGGCCACGCGGTCCAGCGCCTCGTCCTCGGAGACATAGCGGCAGGTGCGCCCGATAATGACGCCCAGTTCCACCTCCCAGTCGCCATGGGAGGCGTCCTGCGGCAGCATCACGGGATCGTTGGGCCCGTTCAGGCTCGACACCGCCTTCATGAACATCATCGGCTCGGTCGGGATCGGCAGATTGGATTCGATCGCATGATCCTCGTAGTTCAGCCCGATCGCGACGATCTTGCCGATGCCGTTCACCGGCACGCCGTAGCGCGGGGCGCCCTCCACCACCGGCAGCGTCGCCGGATCGGCGGCGCGCGCGCGGGCCAGCGCTTCCACGGTGATGTCGTCGACCACGCCGGACAGGTCGCGGATCGTGCCGTCCTCGCTGACGAGGCCGGGCTTTTCCTGGCCGGGCTGGCCAAAGCGGCAAAGCTTCATGGCAATGTCTTTCGCAATCAGTGGGTGTAGGGGCGATGCATGGCGATGTCGCGGTTCAGCTCGACGCCGAAGCCGGGTGCATCCAGTGCGGAGGCGCGCAGGCGCCCGTTCTCCGGCACCGGCTCGCCCAGCAGTTGCGGCGCGAACATCGGCACCACCTCGGTCGGGCCGGGGTGCATCATCAGGAACTCGGCAAAGGGCGAGTTGTGGCGCGTCACCACGAAATGATAGCTGTAGACCGACGATCCGTGCGGCACGACCATCTTGCCATGCGCATCGGCCAGCGCGCTGATCTTCAGCAGTTCGGTGACGCCGCCGCACCAGCCGACATCGGGCTGGATGATGTCGCACGCGTCCATCTCCAAGAGCATGCGAAAGCCCCAGCGCGTCGCCTCATGCTCGCCGGTGGTGACCAGCATGCCCTTGGGCACGTTGCGCTTGAGCTGTTGATAGCCCCAATAATCGTCGGGGCTGATCGCCTCCTCGATCCATTTCAAGCCATGTTCGTGCGCGGCGATGGCGAGCCGGGTGGCATAGTCCACGTCCAGCGCCATCCAGCAGTCCCACATCAGCCAGAAGTCCGGGCCGACCCGCGCGCGCATCTCGGCCAGTTCGGCGATGTTCTTCTTCAACCCCTCGATCCCCTCGGCGGGGCCGTGGTGGAGCGGCATCTTGCCCCCGATGAAGCCCAGGTCCCTGGCGATGTCCGGCCGCGCGCCGGTCGCGTAGAATTGCAGCTCGTCGCGCACCGCACCGCCCAGCAGATGGTAGACCGGCTCCTGCCGGAGCTTGCCGAGCAGGTCCCAAAGTGCCAGATCGACGCCGGAAATGGCGTTCACCACCAAACCCTTGCGGCCATAATATTGGGTCGAGAAATACATCTGGTCCCAGATCTTCTCGTAATCGGTGGGCGCCCGCCCCTCCAGGAACCGCGCAAGATGCTTCTCGACGATATAGGCCGCCGGCTCGCCCCCCGTCGTTACCGCAAAGCCGATCGTGCCGTCCCCCGCCTCGATCTCCACCACCAGCGTGCCCAGCACGTTGATGCCGAAGCTCTGCCGGGACTGGCGGTATTCCGGATAGCGGCTCATCGGAGTGGCGATGTGGTCGTCGATCCAGTGTCCGGCGCCCTGGTCATGGTAATCGGCGCCGCCACCGCGCACGGTGAACGCACGAACATGCTTGATCTTGGGCAATTGCGCGATCGGCACGCTATGAACCTCCCCGTTTACGGATCGGGCCGCGAATGCGACCCTGACCTTGGAACTGGCTATTTCTCATTTTGTGGAATAGAGATCTAATTGATGGAAACTGCCACGTCAAACCCCGACATGGGCTCGCGCGTCGAAAAACTGACGGTGGCGCTGTTCGTTACCTGCCTGGTCGATGCGATGCGCCCGCAGATCGGCTTTGCCGCGCTGCGCACGCTGGCGGCGGCGGGCTGCGAGGTGGTGGTGCCGCGCGCGCAGACCTGTTGCGGACAGCCGGCGCTCAATTCCGGCGACCGCGCAACCGCGATCGACCTGGCGCGGCGGACGATCGCCGCGCTGGAGGGCTATGACCATGTCGTCATCCCGTCGGGCTCCTGCGCCGCGACGATCCGGGTGCATTACCCCGAAATCCTGCACGACGATCCCTTATGGTCGCCGCGTGCCGAGGCACTGGCCGCGCGAACCTGGGAGATCCTCGCCTATCTGGACGAGGTGCGCGGCTGGCGGCCCGACGCGGTATCCCTGCCCGCCACCGCCACCTATCACGACAGCTGCTCTGGGCTTCGCGAACTGGGCGTCAAGCGCCAGCCGCGTCGCCTGCTCGGCGCGGTCGCCGGGCTTTCGCTCAAGCCGCTCGCCGGCGAGGAGACCTGTTGCGGCTTCGGCGGCACCTTCTGCGTCAAATATCCCGCCATCTCCAACGCGATCGTCGGCGAGAAGGCGGCGGCGATCGATGCCGCCGGCGCGGACCTGCTGCTGGCGGGCGACCTAGGCTGCCTGATGAACATGGCCGGCAAGCTTCACCGCGAGGGCTCGCCCGTGCGCGCCTTCCACACCGTCGAGATACTGGCGGGCATGGGCGGCGGCCCGGCCATCGGGGAAGAGGCATGACCGGCTTCAAGACGCGCACCGCCGCCGCGCTGGCCGACCCGCTGCTGAAGGTCGCGGTGGAGCGCACCGCCGGCACCGCCGAGGCCAAGCGCGCGCTGGCCGTCGATGCCTTTGCCGGGTTCGAGGATGCCCGCACCCGCGCCGCAGCGATCAAGGACCATGTGATCGCCAATCTCGACACCTATCTGGAACGGTTCGAGACGAACGCGACCGCCGCCGGCGCCACCGTCCACTGGGCGCGCACCGCGGACGAGGCCTGCGCGATCGTGGTCGACCTGTGCCGCCGCGCCGGGGCAAGGACCGTCGCCCGCTCCAAATCGATGCTGGGCGAGGAGATCGGCCTGCCCCATGCGCTGGCCGAGGCGGGTATCCACCGGATCGAAACCGACCTGGCCGAACACATCATCCAGCTGGCCGACGAGCGTCCCTCGCACATCATCTGGCCGGCGATGCACAAGACGCGCGAGCAGGTCTCCGCCCTGTTCACGCAGCACCACCGCGCCCCCCATGTCGAGGAAACCGTGGCCGCGATGGCGGAAAGCGCCCGGCGCGAACTGCGCAGCGGCATGCTGGGCGCCGATGTCGGCATATCGGGCGCCAACTTCCTTGTCGCCGATACCGGCGCGATCTGCACCGTCACCAACGAGGGCAATGCCGAACTGTCGCTGGTGCCGCCGCGCATGCATATCGTGACGGCGGGGATCGAGAAGATCGTCCCCTCCATGGCGCATGCCACCCATATGCTGCGCCTGTTGTCGCGCTCCGCCACCGGTGCCGCGATGAGCCAATATACCACCTTCTACGCCGGGCCGCGGCGCGGAGGGGATCGCGACGGGCCGGAGGAAATGCACATCGTGCTGGTCGACAACGGCCGCAGCCGGATGCGGGACGAAGGACTGGCGGAAATGCTGCGTTGCATCCGCTGCGGCGCGTGCATGAACCACTGCGTGGTCTTTCGCCAGATCGGCGGCCATGCCTATGGCAGCACCTATCCCGGCCCGATGGGCGCGGTCCTGACCCCGGCGCTGGACGGGCTGAAGGGCAATCAGGACCTTGCCAGCGCCTGCACGCTCAACGGCAAGTGTCAGGAGGTGTGCCCGGTCAAGATCCCGCTACCGACGCTGCTGCGCGGCTGGCGCGAGCGAAGCTGGCGCGAGGGGCTGGAGCCGATGAGCGTGCGGCGGGGCATCGCCGCCTGGGCCTGGGTCGCGCGGCGCCCCGCCTTGTACCGGCTGGCGGTGGGCAGCGCGCTGCGGGCGATGCGGCTGACGGCGGGCGCAGGCGGCTGGGCGAGGCGCCTGCCGCTTGCCGGCGGCTGGACCGACCACCGCGACTTCCCCAAGCCGGCGGCAAAAAGCTTCATGGATCGCTACGGTGCGGGAGAACGCTGATGACCGCACGTGAGGCCATTCTCGGCGCCCTGCGCGGCGCCCCCGTCGATCCCGCACGGCTGGATGCGGAGGCCGCGGCGCTCGTCGCCCGGGTCGAGCGGCCCGCGGTCGACCCCGGCGCGCTGTTGCCCGCCTTTCTCGATCGGCTTGCGCAGCCGGGCCTCGGCGCGACCGTGGCGCCGATCGCGGGTTTCGACGCGCTCCCCGCTGTGGTTGTCGCCTATATGGCCGAACATGGCCTGCCGCGTGCGCTCTACCTGCCACCCGATCCACGGCTGACGGCGGCGGACTGGCGCGACTTCGACCTGCGCCCGTCCTCCGCACCCGACGAGGCGGTGGTGGTCGCCGTCGCGCGCTGCGGCGTGGCCGAAACCGGCTCTCTGGTCATGGAAACCGCACCCGCCGCGCCGATGCTGCCCAACTTCCTCGGCCTGCATCATCTGGTCGTCGTGCCACGCATCGTCGCCTATCTGGAGGATGCGCTACGCTCCATTCCAACACCGCGCGCGCATTACTGGATCACCGGCGTATCCGGCACGACCGATATCGAGGGCAGCTATGTCCGCGGCGCGCATGGCCCGCGCTTCCTCCACGTCCTGCCGCTGGATGGTGCCTGACCGATGGAAAGCCGCCACGTCCCGCGGTAAGGCGCGGCGATGATCCGCGTCACCGAACTCAAACTGCCGCTCCACCACCCCGACGAGGCGCTGGCCGCCGCGATCCGCCAGCGGCTGCGCATCACGCCGCGCGACATGATCCGCTTTGCGGTCGCGCGCCGCGCCCATGACGCGCGGGACAAGACCAACATCCTGCTCGTCTACTCGGTCGACGTCACGCTGAAGAACGAGGCGGCGGTGCTGGCCCGCTTCCGCAAGGACCGCAACGTACAGGTGACGCCGGACACGCGCTACCGCCCGGTCGGCACCGCCGCGCCCGACGCGCAGCGCCCGGTGGTGATCGGTGCCGGCCCCTGCGGCCTCTTCGCCGGGCTGATCCTGGCACAGATGGGATACCGCCCGATCATCCTCGATCGCGGCAAGGTGGTGCGCGAACGCACACAGGACACCTGGGGCCTGTGGCGGCGCAGCAAGCTGAACCCGGAATCGAACGTGCAGTTCGGCGAGGGCGGCGCCGGCACCTTTTCCGACGGCAAACTCTACAGCCGTATCAAGGACAACCGCCATCTCGACCGCAAGGTGCTGACCGAGTTCGTGAAGGCCGGCGCACCGCCCGAGATCCTCACCGAGGCGCATCCGCATATCGGCACCTTCCGCCTGGTGAAGATGGTCGAAAACCTGCGCCAGACGATCGAGGATCTGGGCGGCGAATATCGCTTCTCGACGCGCGTCGACGGGCTGGACGTGGAAACCGACGGCACCGGCCAGCGCCATATCCGCGGGCTGCACCTGCATGACGGCGGCTATCTGGCGGCATCCCGCGTCGTTCTCGCCATCGGCCACAGTGCGCGCGACACCTTCGCCATGCTCCACGAAGCGGGCGTCTTCGTCGAGCCCAAGCCCTTCTCGATCGGCGTGCGCATCGAACATCCGCAAAGCTGGATCGACCGCTCGCGCTTCGGCGCCGATGCGGGCCACCCGATACTCGGGGCGGCGGAATATCACATCTCGCACCACTGCTCGAACGGGCGCACCGTCTACAGCTTCTGCATGTGCCCGGGCGGCACCGTGGTCGCCGCCACCTCCGAGGAGGGCCGGGTCGCCACCAACGGGATGAGCCAGTATTCGCGCAACGAGCGCAACGCCAATTCCGGCTTCGTCGTCGCGATCGACCCGGCGCGCGATTATCCCGGCGATCCGCTCGCCGGCATCGCGCTGCAACGCCATTGGGAGGAACGCGCCTTCATCGCGGGCGGATCGAACTACAAGGCACCGGCGCAGCGTCTCGGCGACTTTCTCGCCGGGCGTCCCTCGACCACGCTCGGCTCGGTCGTGCCCTCCTACCGCCCCGGCGTGACGCCGACCGACCTCGCCGAATGCCTGCCCGACTTCGCGGTGGCGGCCATGCGCGAGGCGCTGCCCGTGTTCGGCCGCCAGATCGAGGGGTATGACCATCCCGACGTGGTGATGACCGGCGTAGAGACGCGCACCTCGTCCCCCGTCCGCTTCACCCGCGACGAAGGCTTGCAGAGCCTCAACACCGCCGGCCTGTTCCCCGCCGGCGAGGGCGCGGGCTATGCCGGCGGCATCCTTTCCGCCGCGGTCGACGGCATCAAGGTCGCAGAGGCGGTCGCGCGCAGCATGGCCGCGGCATGAGCCGGGTCATCCTGTTCAACAAGCCCTATGACGTGCTGAGCCAGTTCACCGACCGGAACAGCCCCAGCCCGCGCGCCACGCTGTCGGACTATGTGCAGGTGCCGCACGTCTACCCCGCCGGCCGGCTGGACCGTGACAGCGAGGGGCTGTTGCTGCTCACCGACGACGGCCGCCTTCAGGCCCGCATCGCCGACCCGAAGTTCAAGGCGCCCAAGACCTATCTCGTCCAGGTGGAGGGTATCCCGGACGACAATGCGTTGGCGGCCCTGCGCGGCGGCGTATCGCTGAAGGACGGCCCGACCCGCCCCGCCGAGGTCGAGCGCATCGACGACCCCGCGCTGTGGCCGCGCGATCCGCCGATCCGCGTCCGCCTCAGCATTCCCGACAGCTGGCTGCGCCTGACGATCCGCGAGGGTCGCAACCGGCAGGTCCGCCGGATGACCGCCGCGGTCGGCCACCCGACGCTGCGCCTGATCCGCTGGCGCATCGCCGACTGGACGCTGGCCGACATCGCGCCGGGCAGCTGGCGCGACGCATGAAGCTGTTCTTCGACGGCGGCCTGCGCCCGCATGGCATGGAACTGGCCGTGGTCGTCGGCGGACACAGCATCGTCCAGCAGGGTCTCGGCCCCGGCACCAGCATGGACGCCGAATGGCTGGCCCTGATCCATGCGGTGCGCACCGCCCATCGGATGAAGCTGACCGGCGCGGTCCTGCTCGGCGACGCCGCCGCCGTGATCGCGCAGGCGAACGAAACGCAGCGTATCCCGGCATCCTGCGTCGCCCACCACCATCTGTTCCAGACGATGGAAAAGCCCGGCGGCCGCCTGCGCATCCGCTACATCAAGCGTACGCAGAACCTCGCCGGCATCGCGCTTGCCCGGTTGCACGAACGCTGAATTTGCCGATTGCCGCATCTGCCGCCATGAAGCAGCCATGCATCTCGTCACCGACCGCCGCCGCCTGATCGCCACCGGGCTCCTGCTGTCCTCCTACGGCTGGGCCGGCGCGGCGTCGGCGCCGTCGCTCGCCGGCCCCGGCATCGCGCTGGCCCTCGCCCGCGCCCGCGCCGCGGCGATCTCCGACATCCGCTACGACCTCGCGCTCGACGTTACCGCCGCCGACCGCGCGACGGGCACCGTCACCACCAGTTTCCAGCGCCGCGCGAACAGCGGCGACCTGGTACTCGATTTCCGCGGGCCGCTGCTCAGCGACGTCATGGTCAACGGCCGTCCCCTTGCTGCCGACACCCGCCGCGACGGCCATCTGGTCCTACCGCAGCGCCTGCTCCGCACCGGCCGCAACAGGCTGTCGGCCCGGTTCGAGACGCCGATCGCCGCCGCGGGCGCGGCCATCATCCGCTTCCACGACGATACCGACGACCAGACCTATCTCTACACGCTGCTCGTGCCGTCCGACGCCAACCTGCTCTTTCCCTGTTTCGACCAGCCGGACCTGAAGGCCCGTTTCCGCTGGCACCTGACCACCCCGGCCGACTGGACCGCGATCGCCAACGGCGCGCTGGAGACGAAGACCACCACCGGCTCCGCAACCCGCTGGCAGTTCGCGGAAACCCAGCCCATTTCCACCTATCTCGCCGCCTTCTCCGCGGGCCCCTGGACGCACTGGACCTCCGCCCCCCCGAACGAACAGCCGATCACCCTCTACGCCCGCGCCTCCCGCCGCGCCGAGGTCGATGCCGAGGCCCAGATCGCCACCAATCGCGCCGCGGTGAACTGGCTCGCCGCCTGGTTCGCCGTCCCCTTCCCCTTCGCCAAGCTCGACCTGCTGCTCGCCCCCGCCTTCCCCTTCGGCGGCATGGAACATGTCGGCGCCGTCTTCTACAACGAGGACCGCTTCGTCTTTCGCGAGCCGCCGACGCTGCCTCAGCGCCTCGGCCGCGACCAGACCATCTATCACGAGATCTGCCACCAATGGTTCGGCGATCTCGTCACCATGCGATGGTTCGACGATCTGTGGCTGAAGGAGGGCTTCTCCACCTTCATGGCCGCACGTCTTCAGGCCGAGTTGCAGCCGGACAGCGATGCCTGGACCACCTTCTTTCTGTCGGTGAAGACGCAGGCCTATCGCGCGGACCAGACCAGCGGCACCTCTCCCCTGTGGCAATCGCTGGACAATCTCGACGCTGCCAAGAGCAACTACGGCCCGATCGTCTATTTCAAGGCGCCCGGCATCATCAAGCAACTGGCGTTCCTCGTCGGTGAGGACGGCTTTCGCCGCGGCCTCCACCTTTTTCTCCAGCGTCACGCCTATGCCAACGCGACATGGCAGGATCTGCTCGGCGCGGTGGGCGAGGCATCGGGCATGTCGCTGGAGGCGTTCGGCCGCCAATATGTGCTGCGCGCCGGCATGCCGCGCATCGACACGCGCCTTGCGCTCGACGGCACGCGTATCGCCTCGCTGCGGCTGGTGCAGCGCCCGGTCAGGACATTGCCGGGTGATCCCGGCGGAACATGGCCGATGAAGGTTCGCGTGCGCCTTGGCTATCATGACCGCGACGACGTGATCCTCGATGCGCAGTTCAGCGGCACCACCGCCGATGTCGCGGCCGCCGCCGGCCTGCCTGCCCCCGATTATGTCTGGGCCAATGACGGCGACCATGGCTACGGCCTGTTCCTGCCCGATGCGCGCACCACCGAGTGGATTGCGGCGCATGTCGGCACCGTCACCGACACCCTGCTGCGCGCGATGCTGTGGGCCGCGCTCTGGGACGTGGTGCGCGAGGCGGCGCTGCCCCCGGCCCGTTACCTGACGATCCTGCTCGATGCGCTGCCGGCCGAGCATGACGAGCAATTGTCGCGCACCATCCTGCTGCGCGGGGCCGCCGCGCTCGACATCTACCTGCCCGAGGCAAAGTCCGCGCCACTCCGCCCCCGGTGGGAGGCGGCGCTGATCGCGCGCATGGACGATCCCGCGCTCGGCTATGGCCTGCGCAAGGATGCGATGGACCGGCTGATCGCCACCGCCCGCACGCCGCTCGCCACGGACCGCCTGCGTGCGCTGCTCGCCGGCCGTGCCACCCTGATGGACAAGCCGGTCCGCCAGCCGACCCGCTGGGCGATCGTCCGCCGCCTGATCGCGATCGGCGCGACAGGTGCCGATGCGCTGTTCGCCGAGGAGCAGCGCCACGACCAGTCGTCGGAGGCGATGAAGGACGCCTTTGTCACTCGCGCCGCCACGCCGGCCCCGGCGGTGAAGGCCGAGTATTACCGTCGCTATTTCGACGATCCCGCCCTCAACGAAGCTTGGGTCAGCGAAAGCCTGGGCGCGTTCAACACGGTCGAACAGGCGGCATCGACGCTGCCCTTCCTCCGCCCCGCGCTGGAGCGGCTGGAATGGATACGCCGGAACCGCCGCATCTTCTTCCTGCCCGGCTGGATCGACGCGTTCATCGGCGGACAGGTCAGCCGCGAGGCGCTGGCCACGGTCGACGCCTTCCTGTCCGCGCAAAAGGCGCTGCCCATCGATGTCCGCCGCAAGATCCTGCTCGCCCGCGACGAGCTGGAACGGACGGTGCGGATCCGGGAAGCGGCAGCGTAGTAAGTCGGCGCGCCGCCACCCCTACAGGGGCAGGGCCGTCGTGTATTTCGTCATCGACAGCGCAAAGTGCGACGACGCGCCCGCGACCGAGGGGTGCCCCAGCAAGGTCTGCATCAGAAAGCCGTTATAGTCCGCCACATCGGCCACGACGATGCGGAGCAGATAATCCCATTCGCCCGACATTGAGAAGCATTCCACCACCTCCGGCCGTGCATCGACGAAGCGTTCAAACTCCTGCCGCGCGTCCATCGAATGGCTGCGGATGCGGACATTGCACAGCACGTTGACGCCGCGCCCCACCGCCGCCGGATCGACCAGCCGCACCGTCGCACCCAGCAGCCCGCTCGTCTCCAGCGCCCGCACCCGTCGCCAGCACGAGGCCGCGGAGGCACCGACCCGCTCCGCCAGATCGGCATTGGTCAGCGTCGCATCCGCCTGCAACAGCGCGACGATACGCCGGTCGATCGCATCCAGCGTGCGAGCCTCGTTCACGAACGGCACCCCATCCGAAATATCCTCTCACCAAACCGGCTTAAACTTGCCAGAATGATAGGCATTCATCGCGTATTTCTGCAACGATCCCGTCATGGCCGACGCAGAACTCATCCGCCCGGAGGGCACCGCCGCCGACTGGACCATCCCGCAAGGCTGGGACCGGTACACGCCCGAGGAACATGCCACCTGGGACACGCTGTTCGAGCGACAGGCCAGGATGCTGCCCGGACGCGTCACGCCCGAATTCATCGCCGGCCTCGACGTGCTGCGCCTGTCCCGCCCCGGCATTCCCGACTTCGAGGAACTGTCCGAACGGCTGACCAAAGCGACCGGGTGGAGCGTCGTCGCCGTGCCGGGACTGGTACCCGACGACGTGTTCTTCGACCATCTCGCCAATCGCCGCTTCGTCGCGGGCAACTTCATCCGCCGCCCGGACCAGCTCGATTATCTTCAGGAACCGGACGTCTTTCATGACGTGTTCGGCCATGTCCCCCTGCTCGCCAATCCGGTCTTTGCCGATTACATGCAGGCTTATGGCCAGGGCGGGCAGCGCGCGGGTGCGATGGGCGCGATCCAGCGCTTGTCGCGGCTCTACTGGTACACGGTCGAGTTCGGGCTGGTCCGCTCCGGCGGCGACCTGAAGCTGTACGGGGCGGGGATCGTCTCGTCCTTCACCGAATCGGTCTTCGCGCTGGAAGACCCCTCGCCCAACCGGCTGGGTTTCGATCTGAAGCGGGTGATGCGCACCAAATACCGGATCGACGATTTCCAGCAGAATTATTTCGTAATCGACAGCTTCGAGGATCTGCTCGACCAGACGCTGAACACCGACTTCGCCCCGCTTTACGCGGAGATGGCGAACGAACCGGATATCGAGATCGAGACGATCCTGCCGGAAGACACCGTCATCACCCGCGGCACGCAGGCCTATGCGCGGGGGAAAGGATAAGGTGTGGCCCTTCCCCGACAGGGAGAGGGCCACAAAAAAAAGGGCCGCCTCGCGGCGGCCCCAATAGGCGGGGGCTGTTATTCGGGCCGGTACGGGGAGGAATCCGCCCGGCCTCCTCTCCTATCTGGCTTTCCACCCTTCCAGTGCGGCAAACGCGATAATCACGGCCAGCACCAGCAGGGCACCTTGCAATTCAAGCGATGTCAAATCGAACTCCATCGATCGCATAAGTGTCTCCTGATCTTTCGAGGGTTATTCCGCGGCGTCCTGATACAGGAAGTCCGCCGCGAGACGGGGGGTAGCGGCAAGCGCGACGGGCAGCGGGCGATCCTCCCGCAGCGTCACGAAGCGACCGGTTTCGCCGTCCAGGCCCAGCACGCTGCCGGCATGGATGTCGATGAACCAGCCATGGAGCGCGATGTCGCCGCGTGCGATCCCCGCCGCCACCGACGGATGGGTGCGCAGATGCTGCAACTGCAACGCCACATTTTCCAGGCTGGCCGCACGGACCGCATCCCCTTCCGACATTTCCGGATAGGATGCGTGCACCACGCTGTGCGCCGCATGGCTGTGACGCAGCCACGAGGCGACGTTGGGCACACCGGCCAGCGTTTCGGGCTTCATCAGCGCCTTCATCGCGCCGCAGTCCGAATGGCCGCACACGATGATGTCGCGCACGCCCAGCACCGCCACGGCATATTCGACGGTCGCCGTCACGCCGCCATTGGCCTGTGCGAAGGGGGGCACGATGTTGCCCGCGTTGCGGCAGACGAACAGATCGCCCGGATCCGCCTGCATCACATGCTCGGGCACCACGCGGCTGTCCGCGCAGGAGATCATCAGCGCCTTGGGGCTCTGCCCCTGGGTCGTCAGCTTGTTGTACAGCGCGCTCTGGTTAGGGAACACCTGCTTTTCGAAGCTGAAAACCCGACCGATCACCTCGTTCATACCATACGCTCCTGTGCTCGTCGCATCAGGATATACGCACCGGACTTTGCTGCCGTGCAGCGGCTGCGTTACAAATTGTTGCTGCGCTGCGTCCTGGCGACGGGCAGGCAGATTTCGGCGCACAGCCCCCCTTCCGGCCGGTTCGCCAGGGTCAGCCGCCCTCCCTCGGCCTGCACCGTGCGCGTCACGATCGATAGGCCGAGGCCGAAGCCCACCGTGTCCCGCCGCCGTGCCGTGTCCAGCCGCACGAACGGCTCCAGCACCAGCGCCAGCGATTCCTCGGGAATGCCGGGGCCGTCGTCCTCCACCCGGATAAAGGTCGCCTTGGCCGTCGGCTCCAGCGTGATCGTCACCCGTTCGCCGTAATGCAGCGCATTCTCGACCAGGTTGGTCAGCGCACGCTTCATGCCGAACCGGCGCAGCCGCATGTCGAAATGATCCGGCCCCGCATAGGATACGTCGCGCCCGCGGTCGGCGGCATCGTCGGCCAGGTTGGCGCACAGGATCGCCAGATCGGCCAGCACCGGCTCCTCGGCCTCTTCCTCGCCGCCCAGGAACGCCAGCATCGACCCGACCATCGCCTCCATCTCGACGATGTCGTCGCGGATCGCGTCGCGCACCTCGGGCTCGGCCACGCCATCGGCGCGCAGCCGCAGCCGGGCGAGCGGCGTGCGCAGATCGTGCCCGACCGCGGCCAGCGAGCGGGTGCGCTCGTCCATCAGCCGGGTGATGCGCGCCTGCATCCGGTTGAACGCCGCGGTCACCCGCCGCACCTCGCCCGGGCCGCGTTCGGGCACCGGTTGCGGCGCGCCCGGCCCGATCTCGTCGGCGGCGCGCGCCAGCAGGCGCAGGGGTTGCAGGATGCGCCCGATCAGCGCGCCGCTGACCAGCATCAGCGCGATCGCCGGCACCAGCGCCAGCAGCACGCGGCCCAGTGCCAGGTCCCAGGTCTGGAGCGGCTCGCGCATCCGGAACAGCAGCCGGGTGTCGTCATCCAGGCGCAGGTCGCCCCCGATCATCGACCGCCGGCCGAGCGACCCCAGGCGCAGGTGCAGGTCGGTCGCCGCCAGGGTCGGCTCCCATTCGACGATCTGCTCGCGCATGCCGTCCAGCTCGGGCGAGATCGGCGCGCGCTCGGGGATCTCGACCGACCAGCGCACCGTGTAGCGATCGGTCGTCAGCTCGTCCGCCACCTCGTCCCGCTCGGCCGCCGGCCGCTCGTTCAGCACGCGCCTCGCCACCACCAGATGCTCCGCCAACCGCCGCGCCTCGTCATCGCGCACCGAGACCTGGCTCGCCTGCTCGTACAGAAAGGTGGACACCGCAAACTCGATCGTCACCGCCAGCAGCAGGATCGCCACGATCCGGCCCAGCACCCCCACCGACGGGCGCAGGAAGCGTGTCACTGCCGCTCGACCGGCACGTTCAGCATGTAGCCGACGCCGCGCACCGTTACGATCGGCGCGGCGCCGCCCGCACCGGACAGCTTGCGTCGCAAACGGCTGACCAGCACGTCGATGCTGCGGTCCGAACTGTCGCCGATCCGGGCTCGCGACAGCTCGATCAACCGCTCGCGCGCGACGATGCGCTGCGCATTGTCGAGGAACGCGATCAGCAGGTCGAACTCGGCACCGGTCAGCTCGACCAGCGCGCCGGTGGGCGAGATCAACTCGCGCCGCGCGATATTGGCGGTCCACCCGTCGAAGCGCAGGATACCCGCCTCGCGCGCCGTCGCTTCCTGATCCAGCGTGCCCCGGCGCAGCACCGCGCGGATGCGCGCGACCAGCTCGCGCGTGCCGAACGGCTTGGGCAGGTAATCGTCCGCGCCCAGCTCCAGCCCGACCACCCGGTCCATCTCGCTGCCCTTGGCGCTGATGAAGATGATCGGCACGTGATTGCGCTGGCGTATCTGGCGGCACAGGTCGATGCCGCTGGTGCCGGGCAGCATGATGTCGAGCAGGACCAGGTCGACCGTGCCGGTATCCAGTGCCTGCCACATTTCAGGCGCGGCATTGGCCAGGCGGACGGCAAAGCCGTTCTCCTGCAGGGCACGCGCGGTCAGGGTCCGGAGGGCGGGGTCGTCCTCGACGATCAGGATGGTGGGTGCGGTCACGCATCTACCGCTATTCACGCGGTTAACACAGGTCAACGGGCGGCGCGGCGGGATCGCCCATCCGGCCGATCGACGGCATCCTTTCGCGTCGATGGCGAGGAGGGCGGGGTACTCCATCTGCCGATCTCGCCCCCCGGCATGCGACGGGCGATAACCGGTGCCGGGCCGACGGGGGTGGGCCGCGACCGGATGCGATCCGGTGAAAAGGTGCAGGGATGATGCAGACGATCGGCACGGGCACGGGGTCGCTCCGGACCTTCGGCGACTGGGCGTTGCGGCAGATGGGGATCAGGGATTCGGTCGGTGCCGCGCATGTGGCGCTGCGCCGCTGGGGGTTGGCACCCTGGCGTCCGCTGGTGCCTGAGGAGAGCTTCGCCACCTGCATCGATGCCGCGCTCGACCGGCTCGTCGCGGCCGATCGGGATCATCAATTTGGCGATTACCTGGAATTCGGGGTCAGCCGGGGTACGTCGATGGCGGCCGTGTTCCACGTCCTGCGTCGCCGCGGCATTGACCAGAACCGCCTGATCGGCTTCGACTCCTTTGCCGGCATGCCGACGGGGTCGGAGGAGGAAGGCTGGGACGCCGGTGCCTTTGCCTCGCCGCTGCGCCTCACCCGCCGCCACCTGCGCACCAAGGGGGTCGACCTGTCCGCGATCACGCTGGTCAAGGGCTGGTATTCGGACACCCTGACCGCCACCACCCGCGCGAACCTGACCATGTCGAAAGCATCGCTGGTGATGGTCGATTGCGACACCTATTCGGCCTCTGCCCTGGCGCTCCGCTTTGCCGCGCCGCTCATTCGCGACCGCGCGGTGGTCGTGCTGGACGATTGGGGCTGGCGCGCCGCCGATGGCCAGCCGGGCCAGCGCGAGGCGTTCGTCGAGTTCCTGACCGACAACCCTACCCTGCGCGCCGCCCCCCTGCCCGCCTATTTCGAACATGCGCGCGTCTTTCTGGTCGAGCGGTACGAGCCGCACTGACGCAGTCGGTCAGCGCGTTACCTCTTCCAGTTCGGCGGCATAATGCGCGCCCCGCGCCGCATAATGCTCCGCCGACAGCCGCAGGCGGGCGATCGCGCCATCGTCCAGCGTGCGGACCGCGCGGGCCGGGCTGCCGACGATCAGGCTGCCGGCGGCAAAGGCCTTGCCCTCCGTCACCAGCGCGCCGGCCCCGATCAGGCAGTTCGCGCCGATCACCGCGCCGTTCAGCACCGTTGCCCCCATGCCCACCAGCACGCCGTCGCCGATCGTGCAGCCATGCAGGATGGCATGATGCCCGACGGTGCAGCCTGCCCCGATCGTCAGCGGACTGCCCGGATCGGAATGCAGCATCGTGCCTTCCTGGATATTGGTGTTCGCGCCAATCCGGATCGGCGTGTTGTCGGCGCGGATCACCGCGCGGAACCACACGCTGGCCCCCTCCGCCAGATGCGCGTCGCCGATGATGTCGGCGCCCGGCGCGATCCACACGCTCGGGTGCAGCGTCGGGCGGCGTCCGGCAATGGCGTAAAGCGGCATATCGCGGCGATCCTCGTCCCTGGCCCCGGCCCCTTGGCCGGTACGCCGGTATAGCCCCTTGCGCACCCCGCGCCACCGTTCCCGCATTTCGCGTGCAAGCCGCGTGGTTTGGCGATAGCGCAGCGGCTCCAACTATCAGGGGATGTTGAATGGCAGGGGGTCTGGTCGCGCTGCTCGACGATGTGGCGATGATTGCAAAGCTGGCAGCGGCATCGCTGGACGATGTCGCGGGTGCCGCCGGCCGCGCGGGGACCAAGGCGGCGGGCGTGGTGATCGACGATACCGCTGTCACGCCCACCTATGTCGTCGGCCTGTCGCCCGAACGCGAATTGCCGATCATCCGCAAGATCGCGATCGGATCGCTGCGCAACAAGCTGATCTTCCTGCTGCCCGGCGCCCTGCTGCTCAGCGCGTTCGCACCCTGGGCGATCACGCCGCTCCTGATGCTGGGCGGCGCCTATCTGTGTTTCGAGGCGGCCGAGAAGATCTACGAGGCGCTGTCCGGCCATGCCCATGCCGAGGAAGTCAGCGAGATCACCGATCCCAAGGAGCTGGAGGACCGGCAGGTTTCCGGTGCGATCCGCACCGACCTGATCCTGTCCGCCGAGATCATGGCGATCGCGCTCGGCGAACTGCCCGACCTGTCGATCCCGCTTCAGGCGATCGCACTGGCACTGGTCGGCATCGCGATCACGGTGGGCGTGTACGGCGCGGTCGCGATCATCGTGAAGATGGACGATATCGGCCTCCATCTGGTCAAGACCGGCGGCAGCGCCGCGCAGGGCATCGGCCGCGGTCTGGTAAAGGCCATGCCCGTGCTGTTGCGCGCACTGTCGGTGATCGGCACCGCCGCGATGGTGTGGGTCGGCGGCGGCATCATCGTTCACGGTCTGGAGACGTTCGGGCTCGGCGCGATCGCGCACACGCTGCACGACGCGGCGGAGGCGGCGGGCCATGCCCTGCCTTTCGTCCATGGCATCGTCGCCTGGGTGGTCAACGCGCTCGGCTCGGCGGTGGTCGGCCTCGTCGTCGGCGGCATCATCGTGTTCGGCCTGCACCTCATCCCGCGCAAGCATTGAGGGTCGGGATGGCGCCGGTCGGTGCCATTCTCGTAAAAGATTGCCGGAAATGGCCGCCGTCCGGATCGTCCATCCGCCGGCGGCCCTGTGCTTGTGCGCCGTCCGCCTGCGGTTCGATACCTTCCGCGCAGGCTGCACCGCCGCACGATCGATGGTGCACCGCAACCGGGCACCATTCATTTGTTAGGGGTTTCCGGTTTAAAGATCGAACCGGAACGGGTAGACGGATATCCGCAAAGGTAAAGCGTGCGACTGGCGATCTTGATGTTGATGGTTCTGCTCCTCGCTCTGGGGGCGACACCGGTCGCCGCCCGCGCGCCGGTGGTGGACCTGCATCGCGGCCTGTGCACCGCGACCCTGCCCGATGGCGCGTCGAACGCGGCGGTGGTGGCCGCGCCTTACGCCTGCGGGGCCGACGCGCCGCAGGACAGTCCGGAATGGCTATGGCTGCGGCTGGACGCCTCGCGCCTGCGTGACCTGCCCCCCGGCTGGCACCTGCTGGTCGATCAGACCCGCTTCGACCGTATAGCCGTGGTTGCAGGCGGTCGGAATGGCATGGGCCGCATCGAGCATTCGGCCCGTCAGCTGGCCGGCCACGGTGCCCCCGGCGGCGTTCTACGCTTCACCATCCCCCCGGCCGGGCGCGACATCGACCGCCTGTATCTCGGCTATCGCCGCATCGATCACCTGTCGCTGATGCGCAAGCTCAAGGGGATCCCGGCGGAGGAACAGCCGCGCGAGGATGCCCCGTGGCTGGCGCTGATGGGCCTGTTCGCCGGGGCGCTGTTGTCCGCCCTCGCCTATAACTCGGTCATCAACGCCGGGCAGCGCCAGAGCTTCCAGCGCTGGTACGTGCTGTGGGTCGCCAGTGCCTTCGCCTATGGCATGGTCTGGACGAACATGGCGGCCTATGTCTTTCCCGGTCTGGTCGGGCCGTTCGCGGTGCGCATCGATTACGCGCTGGTCGGCTTCATGATCGGCGCGGGCAACATGTTCTTCTTCACCGTGGTGGAGGATGGCTGCATCCCCCGCCGGTTCATCAGGGCCGGTCGCGCGCTGGCCGTGGCCGGTGCCGTGTCCGGCTGCATCGCCGCGGCCGATACGATATTTCCCGTCATGCCCACCGACCGGGCGCTGAACTATGTCATCGCCGCCACCGCCGTCCTTCTGGCGATATCCTGTGGCATCGCGATCCGGCGCGGCAGCCGCGTCGTCTGGTTCTATCTGGTCGGGTGGGGGCCGGTGATCGGCATGTTCCTGGCCCGGCTGGCGCGCAATCTCGGCATGGTGCCGCAAAACGATCTGGTCGACTTCTCCTCCTTCGGCGCGCTCGCCTTCGAGGCGCTGGTGCTGTCGCTCGCCATCGCCGATCGCTTCCGCCATCTGCGCCAGGCCCTGGCGATGGAAACGCAGCAGCGCGAGATCCAGCTCGTCGAGACCAAGGCGCTGCGCCAAGCCGCGCAGACCGACTTCCTGACCGGCCTCGGCAACCGCGCCGCCTTCCAGGACGCCACCCGCGCGCTGATCCACGACGGCGCGCCCTTCGCGCTGTACCTGATCGACGTCGATTATCTGAAGGATGCCAACGACCGGCTGGGCCATGCCGGCGGCGATGCCATGCTGCAACGCATCGCCACCGCACTGGTCGAGATCGCCGCCACCGTGCCCGGTGCGCATGTGTCGCGCATCGGCGGCGACGAGTTCGCGCTGCTCTTCCCTGGTTCGGCGGAGGTGGACACAGCGATGGCGGAACGCCTGACCGATCTTCAGGGTCGGCCATGGACCTATCTCGGCCAGACCCGCCCCATCTCGCTCAGCATCGGCTCGGCCCGCGCGCCCGACGACGCCACCGCCCCCGACCTGCTCTACCAGAATGCCGATCTGGCGCTCTACCATGCCAAGCGGCGCGGGCGCGGGCATCAATATCGCTACGATCCGCTGCTCCGCATCCTGCGCGACCTGCAGGTCGAGTTCACCCGCGATGCCGAGGCGGCGCTCACCCGCGGCGAGTTCCGCCTCGACCTGCAACCCATCGTCCTGCTCCCCTCGGGCGCATGTTGCGGTTACGAGGCGCTGCTCCGCTGGAACCATCCCGATCACGGGCTGATGCTGCCCGATCGCTTCGCCGACGTGCTGGTCGCCGAGAAGATCGGCGCGCGCATCCAGGATCATGTGCTGGACCTCGCCATGGGCTGGCTGCGCGACCGGCCGGACGAGATCCGCATGCTCAGCGTCAACTTCACCTCCGCCCAGCTCGCCGGCCCCCGCGCCGCGCGGCAGGTGCTCGACCGGCTGGCGGCCTACGGCGTGCCCCCGTCGTCCCTGTGCATCGAGGTGACCGAGCGGGTGATGCTCGACCGCGCCGCCGACACGATCCTGGAAACGCTGCGCACGCTGCACCGCGCCGGCATCCAGATCGCGCTCGACGATTTCGGCACCGGTTTTGCCAGCCTCGTCCATCTGCGCGACATGCCGGTCGACCGGATCAAGATCGACCGTTCCTTTGTCGCCGGGCTGGACGAGGTCGGCGGCGGCACGCTGGCGATCGTCCGCGCGATCATCGGGCTCGGCCGGGGCCTCGGCAAGATCGTGGTGGCCGAGGGGATCGAGACCCCGGCTCAGGCCGAGCGGCTTGTCGCACTCGGCTGCCATCTGGGCCAGGGCTTCCTCTACGGCCGTGCCGAGCCCCACCCGCTGCCCGCAAACGCGCCCACCTACCGGACGGTGCAGGCGTAGCGGCTCACCCGATCAGCATCCCGCCCGCGACCCCCACCACCGCCGCGACGAGGATCAGCGACACCGCGCTCGACGCCCCGATCAGGATCGCCGCCTCGCGCTTGTTCTTGTCGATCAGCGTGGCGAAGACGGTGATGTTCGCCGCGATCGGGAACAGCGCGACCAGACCGACGATGATCCGGTCCTGCCGGTCCAGCGTCCCCACCGCCAGCGCCTCGATGCCGAGCGCCAGCGCCAGCAGCACCGCCGCGCTCACCTGCCGCAGCGCCAGGATCTTGGCCAGCAATCGCGGCTCGGTTTGACCTTCGCCCGCCTGCCCCAGCCCCAGCCCGACGACGCCCATGCCCAGCACCGACACCGCCAGCGACACGCCCGGCTGCACCGTGTCCATCACGGCGGGCAAAGGCACCTCCCACACCCGCAGCACGATCGCCGCGATCATCGCATAGACGAGCGGCACGCGCAGCGCCTGCGTCGCGGCGCGCTTGCCGCCCACCTTGCTGCGCGCGATCAGATAATAGCCGATCGTGTCGCCATAAAGCGCGCTGCCCATATAGGCGCACACCACCGTCGATATCTCCGCCTCGCCGAACAGCGCCTTGACCACCGGGATGCCGAAAAACGCGACATTGAAGAAGGAAAAGGACGCCGACAGCAGCCGGGGGTCGAAATCCTCGTCGATCCGCTTCGACAGCCACCATGCCGGCAGGCTCATCGCAGCGGCGACCGCGAACATCAGCGGCGTGATGATCGCGATCTGCGCCACCTCCGCCTGTTGCACATTGCCCAGCACCAGCACCGGAATCAGCGCATAGACCAGCAGCCCGGAAATCCAGCGCGCCAGCCCGCCGGTATGCTTGCCGATCGCCCATCCGAACAGCAGCACGCCGTATAGCGGCAGCACATGGCTTGCGATCGCGCCCAAGGGGTTCATCGATCGGCCCTCATCAGCGCAGGTGCAGGATGTCGTCCACCGCCCGCGCGGCGGTTTCGACGTTGAACCACACCGAATTGGTGTCGCGCAGTTCGCCGTTCAGCAACTGCCCGACGCCGTAGAGCCGGGGCGATGCCGGATCGCGCGTCATGATGCGCCCCGATCCCCGATGCGCGCGCGCCCCGCCGACCGGGTGCGGCATCAGCCATTCGCGGCGCAGCAGGTCCGCGATCAGTGGCTCGCGCATTTCCTCCAGCGCCATCGCGGTGCCCGTCGCATTCACCACCACCGGCGCGTCATGATCCTCGCCATTTTCGAAAGTCGTGCGAAACCCGCCCCCTTCGCGCGCGCTGGTATCCACCACGCCGCCGCGGACCTGCAACTGCCCGCGGTCGAACGCCGCGCGGATACGCTCGGCATTCACCATCGGCATCACGAAGCGCATCGTCGCGAAATGCGGCCCCACCCATTTGCCGAACCGCTTGCGATCCAGCGGCCGCAACAGGTTCCAGATCGCGGTGGCGTCGTGCCGGGCGGCAGTCAGGATGCGCTGGAACGGCTCGTCCCCGCTCAGCGCCGCGTCGATATCCTCGCGCAGCCCCGCCGCCGCATCGCCGCCGCGCCGATCCACCGCACGCCAGTCGACCGCATGGCCGACCAGATCCTCCACCTCGCGCCGGAACAGCCGCACCAGATCGACCACCGAAAAGCAGCGCCCCCGCGTCCGCAACCGCCGGTGGATCGCCTCCAGCGTCAGGTGGCGGCGCTCATACCCGTTCTCCGGCGACGGTATCTCCACGCGCGGCAACATGCCGTCGCGCGACGCCATCAGGACGGGGCCCTCATGCCCCTCGTCCAGCAGCGTCATCAGCGTATCGATCGCGCTCAGCGAACTGCCCAGGATCGTCACCGACGCATCCCGCGCTATGCCCTTGGCCAGTCGCTCGGACGGCCAGGGAAAGTCGAAATAGCCGGGCTTGCCGTCCAGGTCGCCGAAGCGTTCCGCCTGCGGCGTGCCGATCGCCAGCAGCACGACGTTGGTCGCCACCTGCCCACCGCCGGCCAGCGCGACAGTCGCCCGCGCCGGATTACCGTCAATCCGCACCGCCTCGTCCCGGTGCTGCGTCACCGCGATCCCGGCGTCCTGCGCATCGGCCAGCGCACGGTCCAGCACATGGTTCAGATACCGGCGATACTCGCTGCGCCGCGCATAGACGACGCTGTCCGGCTCCAGTGGCTCGCGCGCCTCCAGCCAGCGGCGATAATCCCCGGCTTCATGGTCATATAATCCCATCAACCGGGATTCGGTGTTCAACCGGTGTCCCGGCTGGTCGGTGCCGAACGCCAGCCCGCGGGCCGGATCGTCCCGCTCGATCAACTGGAACGACACCCGCGTGTCCCGCTCATAGCGCAGCCGGGCCACCGCTTCGGCGAATGCCGCCACACCGCACGCGCCCATGCCGACAATCGTCACGTCCAGGGTCCGCAAATCCGCCACTCCTTCGCCGATCGCCCGAACACGAACATGGCCGCGTCCGGTGATCGAGGGCGAAGGGGTTCCGCCCACCTCGGCCCTAACTCACATTAGCGGCCAAACGATCCGGCCCTGTCGACATGGCCGACTTGCCGCAGCGGCAATAAATAGATAGATGGCTATCTATATGGTTTCTTCCGCCTTCATGGAGCGCCAGTTCACGGCGCTGCTCATGCCGCTCGCGCGCACCTATCGCCGTCACGTCGATCGCGGACTGGCGGCGATGTCGCTGTCCCACTCCACCGCACTTGCCGTGATGCTGCTCGGCCGGCTCGGCGACGGGGTGCGTCAGGGGACATTGGCCGAGGAACTGGGCGTGGAGGCGCCTTCGGTGGTGCCTATGCTCGATGCGATGCAGCGCGACGGCCTGGTCGAGCGCCGTGTCGATCCGCAGGACAAGCGCGCCCGCACGCTGCACCTCTCCCCCGCCGGCAAGGCGCTGGCCGCCAAGGCGGAGGTGGAATCCGCTGCGATCCGGGCGCGCCTGTTCGCCGGCATCGCGGCGGAGGATGTCGCGACGGCCGTGTGCGTGCTGGAACGGCTCTCGCGTGCCATTGCGGCGACGGACCAGGGCTGATCCATGCCGCTCGGCCGTCGTGAACTGATCTTTTCGGTCAACTGCTTCGCTGCCGCGATGCTGGCGCTGTTCGCCTCCTTCGCGCTCGGGCTGGAGCGCCCGTTCTGGGCGATGATGACGGTCTACATCACCAGCCAGCCGCTCAGCGGCGCCGTCCGGTCCAAGGCGGTGTTCCGGCTTGCCGGCACCATCGTCGGCGCCGCGGCCACCGTGATCCTGATGCCGCCACTGGCGAACAGCCCGGTGCTGCTCTCGCTCGCCCTCGCCGCCTGGGTCGGCCTGTGCCAGTTCGTCTCGCTGCTCGACCGGACGCCGCGTTCCTATCTCTTCCTGCTCGCCGGCTACACCGCCGCGCTGATCGGCTTTCCCAGCGTGTCGCACCCCGAAACCGTGTTCGACACCGCGGTCCTGCGTGCCGAGGAGATCGGCATCGGCGTCATCTGCGCCGCCCTGGTCCACGCCGTCGTCTTTCCGCGCAGCGTGACGCCGCTGCTCGCCGCCCGCGCAGCCACGCTGCTGGCCGAGGCGGAAAGCTGGATCGCCGACGCGCTTTCGCTCCATCCCCCCGCCCGCACCGCGCGCGAACGCCGCCGCATGGCCGCCGACGTCACCGAACTGCACGTCATGGCGACGCACATCCCCTTCGACACCGCCGCACGCCGCCCGACTCGCGCGCTCCTCGCCGCGCTGCGCCAGCGCTTCGCGCTCATGCTCCCCCTCGTCTCCGCGATCGAGGACCGGATGCGCAGCCTGGGCACCACCGACGGCATCGCCGACGAACTCGCGGCCGTCCGCACCCTCGCTGCGGGCGAGGGTGACGCTGCCGACATCCGCGCCCGCTGCCTCGCGCGCGCAGAGGCGCTCCCGCTTGCCGGCTGGGACGATCTCGTCCGCCTCAACCTGCTCCACCGCCTCGCTGAACTGGTTGACGCGCTTCAGGACGCGCGCGCGCTCACCCGTTCGCTCGACGATCCTTCCGCATACAAGATCACCGCCGTCCCCGTTACCGCCGCGCTCCACCGCGATTTCGGCCTCGCCGGCCTTTCTGCGCTCGCCACGCTCGTCGCGACGCTCGGCTGCTGCGCACTATGGATCGCCACCGCCTGGCCCGAGGGTGCCGTGGCCGCCATGATCGCTGCGGTCGTCTGCTGCCTCTTCTCGACGATGGACGACCCCATCCCGGCGCAGCGCAGCTTCCTGATCTGGACGATCGTGTCGCTGCCCGTCGCCGCCCTCTACCTGTTCGCCATCCTGCCGCGCGTCACCGATCCGCTGCTGCTCGTCCTGGTCCTTGCCCCCGTCATGCTGCCGATCGGCGCGTTCATGGCGCTGCCCCGCTGGTACGGCCGCGCACTGCCGCTGGCGATCGGGCTGGTCGGCGGGCTGGCGCTCACCAACCGCTTCGCCGCGGACTTTGCCGGCTTCGTCAACGGCAGCATCGCGCAACTCGTCGGGGTCGCCGCCGCCATGGCCGCGACGCGCCTGTTCCGCAGCCTGGGCGCCGGGACGATGGTCCGCCGCCTGCGCGCCGCCGGCCGCCGCGACCTCGCCGCCCTGCGCGACCAGCATTCGCCGGCCGCACTCGCCCGCTGGATCGCCCGCATGCTCGACCGGGTGGGCCTGATCGCCGCGCGCCTCGGCGACGTCACCGACGACGGCCGTGACGAGGCGGCCGCCACCTTGCGCGAACTCCGCCTCGGCGTCACCCTCGCGCAACTGGAGGATGGCCCCACCGGCAGCTTGCGCGCCGACATCGCCGCCCATGTCGCGGGGCGCCGCGACGCCGCCCCGCTGCTCGCCCGCCTCGACGATGCGATCGACACCGCCTGGCGCGACCATGCCCGCCCACTGCTCGCCGCGCTCACCGGCCTGCGCCGCAACGCCTTCCCCGACGCCGCCGCCTGGGTACCGGGACACGCCGCATGACCGGGGAAATCGCCATCGCCGGGGTGCTCGTCCACCCGCTGCTTATCGCCGCCGTTCTCGCCTTTGCCGCGGCCGAGCTTGCCGGCTGGGCGCTCGGCCGCCTCGGCCTCTACCGCTTCGTCTGGCACCGCGGCCTCTTCGACGTCGCCCTTACCGTCATCCTGTGGGCCGGCCTCGCTGCCATCCTCACCCACACCCCCCTCCCCACCGCCTTCGGCCTGTCATCATGAAAATGCTTCCCATTGTCCGTATCCTCGTCACGCTCGGCGTGGTCGCGCTCGCCGCGATCGGCGGCCAGCGGCTGTGGCGCCATTACGAGGAAGATCCCTGGACCCGTGACGGCCGCATCCGCGGCGACGTGGTACAGGTCGCACCAGACGTGTCCGGCCTCGTCACCGAGGTGCTGGTGCGCGACAACCAGCCGGTCGCGGCCGGCGCCCCGCTCTTCATCGTCGATCGCCCGCGCTACCGCCTGGCCGTGGCGCAGGCGCAGGCGGCGTTGACCGCGCAGCAGGTCCAGCTTGCCCAGGCCCGGCGCGAAGCGCAGCGCAACCGCACGCTCGGCGACCTCGTTGCGGGCGAGGTGCGCGAACAGGGCGATGCCCGCGTCGCGCAACTCGCCGCCGCCCTGGCGCAGGCGCGCGTCGCGCTCGACACCGCCCAGCTCAATCTCGCGCGCACCACCGTCCGCGCCAGCGTCGCGGGCACCGTGTCGAACCTCGGCATGCGCCCCGGCGACTACGCCACCGCCGGGCGGCCGATGTTTGCGATCATCGACCGCGGCTCGCTCCACATCGTCGGCTATTTCGAGGAAACGAAGCTGCCCCGCATCCATGTCGGCGATCCTGTGGCGGTTCGCCTGATGGGCGACGACCGGCCGATCCGCGGGCATGTGCAAAGCCTCGCCGCCGGGATCGAGGATCGCGATCGCAGCGCCGGCGGCACCCTGCTCCCCAACGTCAACCCGACCTTCAGCTGGGTCCGCCTCGCGCAGCGCGTGCCGGTGCGCATCGCGATCGATGCGGTGCCGCAGGGCACCTCCCTCGTCGTCGGCCGCACCGCCACCGTCGAGGTACAGCCGCAGGGTAACCGCGCATGACCGTCCGCGCTGTCCTCCCCGCACTCGCCGCCGCGCTGCTCACCGCCTGCACCACTGCCGGCCCCGATTATCACCGCCCGCCCGACGCCATCGCCGACAGGCCCCAGGCCCGTCAGGACTTCGTCAGCGGCGACGCCGCCGCCTTCCGCCCCGCCCCCGTCCCCGACCGCTGGTGGCAACTCTACCGCGACCCCGCACTCGACCGCCTGATCGCCGACGCCCTCGCCCACAACACCGACCTGCGCATCGCCGCCGCCAACATCGCCCGCGCCCAGGCCGCCGGCGATCTAGCCCGTTCCGATCGCCAGCCGCAGACCGCGCTGCAGGGTGCCGGCGCCTATGGACAGCGCTCCGCCGAGGAAGAACTGCTGCCCGGCGCCGCCCTGCCGGCCAATTTCGTCTATTCGGGCGGCGCCGCCGTCTCCTACCAGATCGACCTCGTCGGCCAGATCGCCCGCGCGGTGGAGGCCACCGACGCCGACCTCGCCACGACCCAGGCCGCCCGCGACGGGGTCCGCGTGGTCGTCGCCGCGGATACGACGCGCGCCTATCTCGCCGCCTGCTCCGCCGCGCGCGAGATCGCGGTGGCGGAGCGCGCGCTCGCCCTGCAACGCCGCACCACCGACCTTACCCGCCGCCTCGTGCGCGCCGGCCGCGGCATCTCGCTCGACACCACCCGCTCCGCCGCGCAGGAGGCACAGGTCCGCGCCACTCTGCCCGGCCTGCTCGCCGCCCGTCAGGTCGCCCTGTTCCGCCTCGCCACCCTCACCGGCCACCCGCCCGCACAGATCGACGCCGCGGCCGCCGCCTGCACCGCCGAGCCGACGCTCGACCGCCCGATCCCCATCGGCGACGGCGCCGCCCTCATCGCCCGCCGCCCCGATATCCGTCAGGCGGAATGGCGCCTCCACGCCTCCACCGCCCGGCTGGGCGTCGCCACCGCCAACCTCTACCCGCGCATCTCGCTCGGCGCCTCGCTCGGCTCGGTCGGCCTCGCCCGGAACCTCTTCGCCGGCGACACCTTCAAATTCTCCCTCGGCCCCCTCATCAACTGGGAGTTCCCCAACCGCACTCGCGTGCGCGCCCGCATCGCCGCGACACAGGCGGAGATCGACGCGGATTATGCCCGCTTCGACGGCACGGTGCTGGACGCGCTACGCGAAACCGAAAGCGCGCTCACCATCTACGCCCGCGACCTCGACCGTGCCGCGGCCCTGCGCGACGCCCGCGCACAGGCGGACCGCGCCGCGCGCGACGCCGAAACGCTGTTTCGTGCCGGGCGCAGCGGCTTCCTCCCCGTGCTCGATGCGCAGCGCACGGCGATCACCGCCGAACAGACGCTGGCCGCCGCCGAAAGCCGCCTCGCCGCCGATCAGGTCCAGCTCTTCCTGGCACTTGGCGGCGGCTGGCAACAGGGTTAGCGCGCGTTCCGGTTCGGCGTCTGCTCGCCCAGCAGCGTGCGGCGGAAGAAGTCATATTGCCGCCGCTGCGCATAGCGGACCGGCCCGGTCGTCCGCCCCGCCGCATGCTCGCCATTGGGCACCACCAGCAGCTCGAAATCCTTGTCCGCCCGGATCAGCGCATCGACCACCTGCATCGTCGAGGCGGGGTCGACGTTCGAGTCCTGCTCCCCCACCACCATCAGCAAGCGTCCCTGCAGCTTTGCCGCATGCATCACCCCCGAAGCGTCCAGATAGCTCTGGTCCACCGGCCAGCCCAGCCACTGTTCGTTCCACTCGATCTTGTCCATCCGGTTGTCGAAACACCCGGCATAGGCGACACCCGCCTTGTAGAAGTCGGGATGGAACAGCAGCGCGTTCAGCGTGCTCTGCCCACCCGCCGATCCGCCATAGATGCCGACGCGCGTGATATCGACCGCCCGGTCCTTCGCTGCCAGCGCCTTGATCCACGCGATCCGGTCGGGAAAACCGGAATCGTCCAGGTTCTTCCACGCCACGTCATGAAACGCCTTGGAGCGGTTCGCCGTCCCCATGCCGTCGATCATCACCACGACGAAACCCAGATCGGCGATCTGCTGCATCCCCATCGCCTTATCGCCGCCGGAAAAGCCACCGAACGGCCAGAAGCCCTTGGGCACAAAGCTGTCGTGCGGGCCGGCATAGATGTTCTCGATCACCGGATAGCGCTTGGCGGGATCGTAATCGCGCGGGCGCACCACCAGTCCCCAGATATCGGTGCGGCCGTCGCGCCCCTTGGCGACGAACGTCTCGGGCGGGCGGAAACCCGCCGCGGTCAGCGCGCTGGCATCGCCGCGCTCCAGCAGCGCGAGCACCCGGCCGCTATCCCCGTCGCGCAGTTCGGCGACCTCTGGCCGGTCGGTACGCGAGTGCACATCGACGAAGCGTGTCCCGTCGGGCGAGAAACTCGCCTCGTGCATCTCGTCGCCGTCCGTCAGGCGAACGAGGTTGCGCCCGTCGAAATCCACCCGGAACCAGTGCTTATGATACGGGTCTTCGCCCGGCGTCACCCCACTTGCCGAAAACCAGATGCGGCGCTTCGCATCATCGACATGCGCGATATCGCGCACCACCCAGTCGCCTTTGGTGATCTGCCGCTTCACCCGCCCGGTCGTGCCGTCGATCAGGTACAGGTGCCGCCACCCGTCGCGCTCGGACGCCCAGATCAGCTCGCGCCCGGCATCGTTGACGTCATGCAGGAAGCGCCGCTCGGCATGGACGAAGGTCTTCGTATCCTCCGTCACCGCGGCATGCGCCACGCCGCTATCCGCATCGACCGCGATGACCTTGGCCTGATCGAAGCCGCGCCGGAGATAGTCGAAGGCCACGCTGCGCCCGTCCTTGCGCCAGCGTAGATTGGACAGGGTATAGGCATTGGGGAACAGCGTATCGGCCACCTCCGTCCGCCGCCCGCTCGCGGTGTCGAAGATCACCGGCCGCTCCCGGTCCACCGCATCGCCGGGCTTGGGATAAAGCTGCTCGGCCAGCACCGGCTGCACCCGGCCCGGCGGCGCGGCGACGACGCGCGTAACGATCCGGCGATAGCCCGGCTGTACCCGGTACGCCGCGACATGGCGGCCATCCGGCGCCCAGGCGATGCTTTCGGGGTCGTAGAAGTCGCTCGCGCTGCCATCGGCGCTGCGCCAATGCTCACGCCCGCCGCCTGCATCGCGCACCACCAGATTATCGTCGATGACCAGCGCCTCCAGCCGCCCGTCGGGCGAGGCTTGCGGGTCGTTCAGCGCCGGCGCGCTCAGGTCGCGTACCACGCCGAAGCCGCGCGGCCGGTGTCGATCCACCAGCTTTTCGCACTGTGGTGCCACCAGCGTGCAGCGATAGGGTTGGTAGTCGATCATCGCGACGATCGCGGCCCGCCCGTCCTGATACGCGAAATGCTCGAACGGCAGGCGGAGCGGATCGACCGGCCGGTCCAGCACCCTGGCGAGCGCCGGCGCCAGCGCGGCGGCATCGAATGCGGGCCGCCTGCCTTGCGTCGTTGCATCGACATCGACGAACGCGAAGCCGCCCGCCACCGTCTTACGATAATGGAAGTGTCGCCCGTCGCCGTCCCACTCCGCCGGAAAAGCGATGTCGCGGGTCAGCCACTGCCACCGATCGCGCAAGTCGATCGAACGCTCGGTCGCGTCCTGTGCCCCGTCCGACGCCGGCGCCGCCGCCTGCATCAGCGACAACGCGATCAGCATCGCCTTCATCGTGCCGCCCCCAGCGTGAACGACCAACGTATCGGCTTTAGCGGCACCCGGTATTGCATGTGCGCCCGCCCATCCAGGCTCCACCCGGTATCGCCGCCGACACCCCCTTGCGCGGCATCGACCAGCAGCGTGCCGTCGCCATGCGGGCGGATGTCCGAGCTATGCGCCTTGCCGGCCGGCTGCATGGCCAGGTCCGCATAGGGAAACGCCAGCGCATTCACCGCCAGCGGCTGCGCGCCGGTCAGCTTCAGCCCCTGGCCGCCCTCGTCCTCCAGCACGATCCAGCGCACATCCTGCTTCGTCCCGCTCTCCTGCGGCCGGGCATAGCCGTGATATTGCTCGGCCAGCGTGCCGCCCCACTGGGCGATCAACCCGCTCGTCCGGCGGTCGACATAGGTTTCATGCGGCCCCCGGCCATACCAGCGCACCCGGTCGAGCGCGGGCGGTGTCCGGAACTGCAACCCCACGCGCAGCGGATCGGGCAGGTCGTCGCGGATCGGCGTGAACGTCACGTCCCCGCGCGCGGTGCCGTCCGCCGCCATCGTCCACCGCGTCTCCATCTTCACCGATCCCACGCCCATGTCGTGCAGCACAACAATGGCATCGCCCTCTGTACGCACCGCATCGACCCGCCGGTGCTCGCTGAACTGTTTCCACATCGCATGGCTGGTCGGCACGTTCGCGCCGATGTCGTTGTCGGTTGGCGCCCGCCAGAAATCGGGCGCGCCACCGGTCAGCAGCATCCGCCCGCCGCGCGCATAGCCGCGCAGCAGCCCGCTGGCTTTGTCCACCTCCAGCACCGCGCCGCCCGCCGCCAGCCGCAGCACCGCGCCCCCGTCGACCGGCGCCGCGCCCTGCGCGACCGCCGGCAGGTTCCGTGGCCCGGTCAGCGCGAACTGTTCCCAGCCGACCACATGTCCCGCATCGACCAGCGGGATCGCCCCCGCCTTCGCCCGCGCGCGCAGCACCAGCCGCCGTTCCGCCGCCGGATCGCGCGCCGCAGGCGGCGTCAGTTGCAGCGGGGCACGTCCCCCCGGCGCCACCACGGGCACCGGGATATTCCCCCGCGCCACCTCGACCCCGTCCTCCAGCATCGCCCAATCGAGCGTGTAGCCGGACAGGTCGACATGATCGTGCCGGTTCACCACGACATAGCCCGGCGCCATCCGCTCGAACCCGATCGGCGCATAGACCTTGGCCATTTCGTGATATTCCGGGTCGGGCGTGCGGTCGGACCGGATCACCCCGTCGCCCACCGGACTGTCGTCGCCGCCCTTGTTTTCGAAGTCCGGCCCTTGCGCCCAATAGTCGCGGCCCGCGGCGTCCTTGCGGATCAGCGTCTGGTCCACCCAGTCCCAGATGAAGCCGCCCTGCAACTTGCGGTGGGCGCGGATGGTGTCCCAATAATCCTGGAAATTGCCCAGGCTGTTGCCCATAGCATGGGCATATTCGCACAGGATCAGCGGCTGCTTGAATTCCGGCCGCACCGCATAATCGGCGATCTTCTCGATATCGTCGTACATGGGCGCGAAGATGTCGACATAGTCGTTCACCGGATGGCCCCAGCCGCTCATGCTGTGCCCCAGAAAGCTGACGAGCCGCGACGGATCGCGCGCCTTCACCCACTTGGCCGCCGCCTCGAAATTCGGCCCCGTTCCCGTCTCGTTGCCCAGCGACCAGAAGATGATCGAGGGGTGGTTCTTGTCCCGCTCCACCATGCGCTGCACCCGGTCGAGATGCGTGGCCTTCCATTCCGGCCTGTGGCCCAGCAGCACGCTCTCGTCCCCCGTCTGCTGGAACAGGCTGAGATAGCCGTGGCTCTCGATATCGGCCTCGTCCATCAGGTACAGACCGACCTCGTCCGCCAGCGCATAGATGCGCTCGTCATTGGGATAATGCGACAATCGCAAGGCGTTGACGTTGCCCGCCTTCATCAGTTCCAGATCGCGGCGCAGCGTGGCGTTGGACACGATCCGGATCGTGTGGGGGTCATGTTCGTGCCGGTTGACGCCGCGGATCATGATCCGCCGGCCGTTCACCCGCACCTCGCCGCCCGCGATCTCGACCGTGCGGAACCCGATGCGCCGGCTCGTCGCCTCGATCACCCGCCCCCGCGCATCGAGCAGTTCGACCAGCAGCGTGTAGAGCGACGGCGCCTCCGCGCTCCATGCCCGCACCCCTGCGATGTCGCCCGCCAGCGTCACCATGCGCTGCGCATCCGGCACCCCTTC
>NZ_JALNUQ010000089.1:0-2500 GCF_026540875.1 Sphingomonas sp. GM_Shp_2 | reverse complement strand
CCCGAAACCCGGCGATCTAGGCATGACCAGGATGAAGGTGCGGTAACACGCACTGGAGGTCCGAACCGATTAACGTTGAAAAGTTACCGGATGAGTTGTGTTTAGGGGTGAAAGGCCAATCAAGCCGGGAAATAGCTGGTTCTCCGCGAAAACTATTGAGGTAGTGCCTCGAGCGGACACCATAGGGGGTAGAGCACTGGATGGTTGCGGGGGTCGCGAGATCTACCAACACTAACCAAACTCCGAATACCTATGAGTGATACTCGGGAGACAGACGGCGGGTGCTAAGGTCCGTCGTCAAAAGGGAAACAGCCCTGACCTACAGCTAAGGTCCCCAAGTCACGTCTAAGTGGGAAAGCATGTGGAAATCCCAAAACAACCAGGAGGTTGGCTTAGAAGCAGCCATCCTTTAAAGAAAGCGTAACAGCTCACTGGTCTAAACAAGGGTTTCTGCGGCGAAGATGTAACGGGGCTCAAGACGTGCACCGAAGCTTAGGGTGTGATCTTTGATCACGCGGTAGCGGAGCGTTCCGTAGGCCTGTGAAGCGATCTGGTAATGGGTCGTGGAGGTATCGGAAGTGCGAATGCAGACATGAGTAGCGATAAAGAGGGTGAGATGCCCTCTCGCCGAAAGACCAAGGGTTCCTGCGCAAGGCTAATCCGCGCAGGGTGAGCCGGCCCCTAAGACGAGCCCGAAGGGGGTAGTCGATGGGAACCACGTTAATATTCGTGGGCCTGGTGGTGTGTGACGGATGGTGTGTGTTGTACGGCCTTAACGGATTGGCCGTGCTTCGAAACTGTCCCGGGAAATAGCCCCACCGTATAGACCGTACCCGAAACCGACACAGGTGGTCAGGTAGAGTATACCAAGGCGCTTGAGAGAAGTGTCCTGAAGGAACTCGGCAAATTGCCTCCGTACCTTCGGAAGAAGGAGGCCCCACATGAGCGCAAGCTTTTGTGGGGGGCACAGGCCAGGGGGTAGCGACTGTTTAGCAAAAACACAGGGCTCTGCTAAGTCGGCTTCAAGACGACGTATAGGGCCTGACGCCTGCCCGGTGCCTGAAGGTTAAGTGGAGGAGTGCAAGCTCTGAAATGAAGCCCAGGTAAACGGCGGCCGTAACTATAACGGTCCTAAGGTAGCGAAATTCCTTGTCGGGTAAGTTCCGACCTGCACGAATGGCGTAACGACTTCCCCACTGTCTCCAGGACATGCTCAGCGAAATTGAATTCTCCGTGAAGATGCGGAGTACCCGCGGTTAGACGGAAAGACCCCGTGCACCTTTACTGCAGCTTCAGAGTGGCAGTGGACAAGAACTGTGTAGCATAGGTGGGAGGCTTTGAAGCATCGGCGCCAGCTGATGTGGAGCCATAGGTGAAATACCACCCTGTTGTTGTCTACTGTCTAACCTCGTACCGTGAAACCGGTACAGGGACCCTCTGTGGCGGGTAGTTTGACTGGGGCGGTCGCCTCCTAAAGAGTAACGGAGGCGCGCGAAGGTTGGCTCAGGCCGGTTGGAAACCGGCTGTTAGAGTGCAATGGCATAAGCCAGCCTGACTGCGAGACTGACAAGTCGAGCAGAGACGAAAGTCGGTCATAGTGATCCGGTGGTCCCTCGTGGAAGGGCCATCGCTCAACGGATAAAAGGTACGCCGGGGATAACAGGCTGATAACCCCCAAGAGCTCATATCGACGGGGTTGTTTGGCACCTCGATGTCGGCTCATCACATCCTGGGGCTGGAGCAGGTCCCAAGGGTTTGGCTGTTCGCCAATTAAAGTGGTACGTGAGCTGGGTTCAGAACGTCGCGAGACAGTTTGGTCCCTATCTGCCGTGGGCGTCGAAATTTGAGAGGAGTTGACCCTAGTACGAGAGGACCGGGTTGAACGTACCTCTGGTGTACCTGTCGTCGTGCCAACGGCGCAGCAGGGTAGCTATGTACGGACGGGATAACCGCTGAAAGCATCTAAGCGGGAAGCCTCCCTCGAGATAAGATTTCATCAAGAGCGGTCGAAGACCACGACCTCGATAGGCCGGATGTGGAAGTGCGGTAACGCATGGAGCTAACCGGTCCTAATTGCTCTGGTCGCGCTTGAGAGCTCCACACCCCCACCATCAGCCCTGGGCTAGATGAACGGGTGGATGGAAATAACTCTCAGCCAGATAAAACCTCCAAGGTGCATCGATTTTAACCCAATACAACCGCATGCTCGCAGGCTCCATTGCCTGGTGGCCATAGCGTCGGTGTCCCACCCGATCCCATCCCGAACTCGGCCGTGAAACCCGACCGCGCCAATGGTACTATCGCTCAAGCGATGGAAGAGTAGGTCGTCGCCAGGCATTGAAGCCCGCGAACATGCACACAAACAAAGAACCCATTCACGTCCCCCTTGCGCCACACAGCGCAAGAACAGCACCTCACCACCGCGGGGTGGAGCAGCCCGGTAGCTCGTCAGGCTCATAACCTGAAGGTCACAGGTTCAAATCCTGTCCCCGCAACCAAA
>NZ_JALNUQ010000088.1:0-5927 GCF_026540875.1 Sphingomonas sp. GM_Shp_2 | reverse complement strand
ATGCGGTAACCGCCGTCCCCGCCGCAACCGTCAGCGGAAGAACAGGAAGTAGAGCAACAACACGACCGGCAGGGGGACGCCGAACAACCACAACAAACAACCGCGCTTCATGCCATTCTCCTGTTCATCAGGTCAGGCGAACGAGCCGGCGCGCGCGGGTGTTCCCTTTTACCGGCTCCAGCGGGCCCAGATGGCGGTGGGCAGGGTGAGGCCGCGGGCCTCCTCGCGGACGCCGAGTTCGCCGGCCTCGACGGTGCCGGGCAGGTCGGCAAAGGCCTGTCGCAGCATCTCGCCGATGGCGAGCGCGGACATGCGCACGGCATAGACGGTGAGGAACAGGAAGCGCGAATCCGCGTCGATCAGCTGGCGGCAATCGGCGATCAGGTCGGGCAGATCCTCCTCCAGCCGCCAGATCTCGCCGTCGGGACCGCGGCCATATTTGGGGGGATCGAGCAGGATGCCGTCATAGCGGCGGCCGCGACGCACCTCGCGCGCGACGAACTTGACCGCATCGTCGACGATCCAGCGGATGGGCGCGTCGGCCATGCCCGACAGTGCCGCATTGCCGCGCGCCGCCTCCACCGATTTCTTGGATGCATCGACATGCACCATGCGCGCGCCCGCCGCCGACAGGGCCAGCGTGCCGACGCCGGTATAGCCGAACAGGTTCATGCATTCGGGCGACGTGGTGTCCTCCAGCCGCTCGCGCATCCAGCCCCAGACGGGGGCCATGTCGGGAAAGAAGGCGAGGTGGCGGAAGGGGGTGGTCTGCGCGGTGAAGCTGACCTCCCTCCAGCGCAGCGGCCAGCCCTCGCGCGGGGTCTGCTCGTGATGGATCCAGCGGCCGCCGCCTTCCTCGTCCGAGCCGGGGACGAACTCGCCCGCGGCGCGCCAGTCGTCGGTGGCGGGGGCCCAAAGCGCCTGCGGCTCGGGACGGATGAAGCGGAAGCGGCCGTAGCGCTCCAGCTTCTTGCCATTGCCCGAATCGACCAGGCCGTAATCGGCCCAGGGTTCGCCGATCAGCGTGTCGAGCTTCATGCCGAGGCCTGTGCGTGCGCGGCGATGAAGCCGGTGACCGCGTCGAAGGTGCCGGGGAGCGATTCGTAGCGCTCCTCCCGCTCGAATAGGTCGCCGACGCGGTTGGGCAGCGGCGGGCGGGTGCCGGTGGCGCGCTCCACCGCGTCGGTGAACTTGGCGGGGTGCGCGGTGGCCAGCGTGACGACGGGCACGTCGCTGTCCAGGCGGCGCGCGGCGGCGAGCGCGATTCCCGTGTGCGGATCGATGATCTGCCCGGCGCGGTCGGCGGCCCAGCGCATCGCGCGGGTCATGTCGTCCAGATCGACCCGGTCGCTGCCGAACAGCGCGGCGGCGCCCTGGCTCTGCATGTTGGTCAGCCGCATCGCGCCGGTGCCCTCGAACCCGGCCATCTGCGCGGCGAGTGCTGCGCCGTCGCGGTTGCCCAGATCGTAGAGCAGGCGTTCGAAGTTGGAGGACACCTGGATGTCCATCGACGGGGTGGGCGTCGCCTGTACCTGCCCCTTGGAATAATCGCCGGCGGACAGCGCGCGGTGGAGGATGTCGTTGACGTTGGTGGCGACGATCAGCTTTGCCACCGGCAGGCCCATCCTGGCCGCGACATAGCCGGCGAACACGTCGCCGAAATTGCCGGTGGGCACCGAGAAGGCGACCGGCCGCTCCGGCGCGCCGAGGCGTACGGCGGCGTAGAAATAATAGACCACCTGCGCCATCAGCCGCGCCCAGTTGATCGAATTGACCGCGGACAGGCTGTAGCGGTCGGCAAAGGCGCGGTCGTTGAACATCGCCTTCACCAGCGCCTGCGCATCGTCGAAATTGCCGTCGATCGCGATGTTGTGGACGTTGGGGGCGAGAACGGTGGTCATCTGGCGGCGCTGGATGTCGGTGACGCGGCCGGCGGGGTGGAGCATGAAGATGTCGATCTTCTCACGCCCCGCCACCGCGTCGATAGCCGCCGAGCCGGTGTCGCCGCTGGTCGCGCCGACGATGGTCAGATGCTTGTCGGTGCCGGTCAGGAACCGCTCGAACAGCAGGCCGAGCAGTTGCAGCGCGACGTCCTTGAATGCCAGCGTGGGGCCGTGGAACAGCTCCAGCAGCCACTGGTCATGATCGAGCTGGACCAGCGGGGTGACGGCGGCGTGGGAAAAGCGGCCATAGGCGGCGGTGCACAGGTCGCGCAGCTCGGCCTCGGTCAGCGCATCGCCGACGAAAGGCAGCATGACGCGCACCGCGGTCTCGGCATAGGACAGGCCGGCAAGGTCGCGGATCGCGTCGGCCGACAGCATCGGCCACGCCTCCGGAATATACAGGCCGCCGTCCGAGGCGAGGCCGGCGAGCGTGGCGCCGCGAAAGTCGAGAACGGGGGCGGTGCCGCGGGTGCTATGATAACGCATGATCCGGCGGATTAGCGGGGGCGGGCACGCTCCACAACCGCGCGATTGCGTCTGCGCAGCGCCAGACCATAGATGATTGCGGCAGCCGCCGCGAACAGGAACCATTGCACCGCATAGGCGACATGGTTGTTGGGCACGGCATCGGTGCTGGGGCGCGGATTGGCCGACAGGCCGGCGACCGGCCGGTCGAGGACGAGCAGCATCGGCTGCGGCCGGGGGCGCATCAGCGACTCGATCATCGAGCGGTGATCGGGGGCGTGGCTGATGTAACCGGAAACCGCGCCACCCTGCCACGGCACCTCGGCGCGGGGGTTGCGACTGGTGCCGAGCTGGACGAGCATGCCGCCCCGGCACTCGGCGATCAGGCGGAAGCCCGCCGAGCCGGCGCCAGCGCGGCGGATCGTGACCGGCGGTCGGCAGGTGGCGGTGGTGCGGCGGAAGAGCAGGCGGTCGTCGGGAGCCTGCGGAAAGGCGACGGGCGCGCGCGCCGGATTCTGCGCCAGTTGGGCGAGATACGCTTCCTTTTTCGGTGCGCGGTCCAGCAACTGCCAGAAGCCGAGGGCGAGCATCACCGCGATCAGTACGCCGACGACAAGGGTGGGGATGACGGGTATGCGGCGCATCAGGGGGCGGTCTGGCGGATACGCCCCTCGCTGGCGGCACTGCGATATTCGGCGGCGAGCAGCGCGCCCTTGGCAAGGCGCAGCGCGTAGACGACGCCGGCAGCCGTGACCGGCACCCAGATCAGCATGTGCAGCCACAGCGGCGGGTGAAGGGTCAGATCCAGTCCGATCGCCAGCGCGGTGATGATCGTGCCGATGATGAGGGTCAGAAAGGCGGCCGGGCCGTCGCCGACGTTGAACTGTTCATAGTCCAGCCCGCATCGGCCGCAACGATCGGCGAAACGCGCCCAGCCGGCAAACAGCGTGGGCGCGCCGCAGCGCGGGCAAAGGCCCTTCAGCCCGACCGCGCCAACGGGCGGGCCGGGCCGTTCGACATCATCAGCCACCGTGGACGGGCGCGCCCCAGCCACCCCAGACATAGATGGTGACGAACAGGAACAGCCAGACGACGTCGACGAAGTGCCAGTACCAGGCGGCCGCCTCGAACCCGAAATGCTGGCGCGGGGTGAAGTCGCCGCGATAGGCGCGGATCAGGCAGACGATCAGGAAGATGGTGCCGACCAGGACGTGGAAGCCGTGGAAACCCGTCGCCATGAAGAAGGCGGCGCCGTAGTTGATCCCCTTGAACGGGAAGGGCGCGTGCATGTATTCATAGGCCTGGATCGACGAGAAGATCACGCCGAGCGCGACCGTCAGCCACAAACCCTTCAGCACGCCGTCGCGGTCGCCGACGCCGAGCATGCCCCACAGGCCGCGCTTCTCGCCACCGCGCTGGTTGTGGATCAGCGCATGGTGCGCCCAGGTGACGGTGGTGCCGCTGGTCAGCAGGATCAGCGTGTTGAGCAGCGGCAGTTCAAAGGCGTTGATGACCTCCAGCCCCTGGGGCGGCCACTGCGCAGCGATGGCGGCGGCGCCCTCGGTGGCGCGTTCCACCTGGCCGTCGACGAAGCTCATCGCGGTGGGAAACAGCGAGAAGTCGAAAAATGCCCAGAACCAGCCGACGAAGAACATCACTTCGGAGGCGATGAACAGGATCATGCCGTAGCGGAAATGCAGCTGGACGATGGGGGTATGGTCGCCGGCATGCGCCTCGCGCACCACATCGGCCCACCAGGAGCCCATGCAGAACAGCACCGCGGCGAGGCCGGCCAGGAACGCCCAGCCGCCGCCCGGTGCCTCGTGCATCCACATGATCGCACCCGCCGCCATCAGCAGCGCCGAGAAGGAACTCGCGAGCGGCCAGGGGCTGGGAGGCAGGATGTGATAATCGTGGTTCTTGGCGCCGGCCATGGTTCCTCAATCCCTGTCTGTAGCGGTATCGTCGCTTCTGTTCTGGTGGCGATGCTAGCTTGTGCGCGCGCCCGAATCCACCGGGTAAAATGTGTAGGAGAGCGTGATGGTTTCCACGCCCTGCGCATCCGGGTCCGAAAGGATCTTGGGATCGACAAAGAAGATCACCGGCATGCGCACGGTTTCGTGCGGTTTCAGCGTCTGTTGCGTGAAGCAGAAGCACTGGATCTTGGTGAAATATTTGCCCGCCTGCATCGGCGTGACGTTGAAGGTGGCGGTGCCCGTCACCGGCTTGTCCGAACGGTTGGTGGCGGTGAAGAACACCATGTCGCGCGCGCCGATGTCGATCGTCTCGCTGGGATTCTCGGGCTTGAAGCTCCAGGGCAGATGCGGGCTGACATTGGCGTCGAAATCGACGCGGATCTTGTGGTGCACGCTGCCGGGAGCCTCGTCGCCGCGCTGGGTGGTGCCCTGGAAACCGGTGACCTGGCAGAACAGGCGGTAGAGCGGCACGCTGCCCCAGGCGAGGCCCGTCATGAACACCACGCCCAGCACCGCGAAGACGACCGTACGTGCCTGACGGGAAAGGCGCATCAGTGCATCCCCGCCCGGATCTTCGACAGGGTGACGAAGAAGATCAGGATGACGAGCGCGCCGAGCAGCAGCGCCATGACGAGCGAGCGCCCCTGGCGACGCTTGCGGATCAGATCGGGATCGTCAGGGGTCATGCCAGCCACCGGTCGGCGACCAGCGCGCCGAAAAGGAGGAAAAGATAGAGGATCGAATATTTGAACAGCCGCTTTTCCGGCTTCATCGCATCGTCCGCCTGCGTGCGGCGCATGGCGACGACCAGCGCATACCAGGCGAACAGCGCGGTGCCGACGGTGGCGACGCCGCCATAGATCGCGCCGGTCAGGCCCAGCGGCCAGGGCAGCACCGCGGCGGCGGCCATGGGGATGGTGTACAGACCGATCTGGCGCCGCGTCACCACCTCGCCCGCGACGACGGGGAGCATGGGCACGCCGGCATTGGCGTAATCGGTCTTCACGAACAGCGCGAGCGCCCAGAAATGCGGCGGTGTCCACAAGAAGACGAGCAGGAACATCAGAAAGGGGAGGAGCGCGACATGCCCGGTCGCCGCCGCCCAGCCGATCAGCGGCGGGAAGGCACCGGCGGCGCCGCCGATGACGATGTTCTGCGGCGTCCGCCGCTTCAGCCAGACGGTGTAGATGAGGACATAGAACAGGATCGAGACGACAAGGATCGCCGCGGCGGTGTAGTTCACCGCCAGCCCCATCAGGATGACCGAGAACGCGCCGAGCCCGACGCCGAAATGCAACGCCGACTGACGATCCATGCGCCCTGCGGGCAGGGGGCGCTGCGCGGTACGGCGCATCATGGCGTCGAGGTCCGCCTCGTACCACTGGTTCAGCGTGCCGGCCGCGCCGGCGCCGAGCGCGATGCACAGGATCGCGGTGAAGCCGATCACCGGATCGGGCATGATCGGCGCGGCGAGCAGGCCGCACAGCCCGGTGAAGACGACCAGCGTCAGCACGCGCGGCTTCGTCAGCGCGAGGAAGTCGCG
>NZ_JALNUQ010000087.1:0-6827 GCF_026540875.1 Sphingomonas sp. GM_Shp_2 | reverse complement strand
TCGGGGACGGTCGCGCCCGCCGGAACCGGGCGGGCGCGGGGGGCGATCAGTCCTGCTTCAGCTTGACGACGGCATCGACGAGCTGGCCGACGGTTTCGATTTCCGCCTGCATGTTCATGGTGATGATGATGTCGAACTCGTCCTCGATCGCGGCGACGAAATCCATCACGGTCAGGCTGTCCCATTCGAGATCGCCCTGGAAGGTGGTCGTCTCGCTCAGCGCCACGCCCTTCTTGTTGAAGGGGGCGATCTGGGCGGCGACGGTGTCGAAGATGGTCTGGCGGTCGCTCATGATGATCCTTTCGCGGAAGCCGCATGGCATGCAAATGCGGCGTCTTTCCGGCGGCCTATAGCAAACCGGCGTCGCGATACCACCGGGCGGTGGCCGCGAGCCCGTCGGCGGTGGCGATGGCGGGCGTCCAGAGCGACGGATCGGGGCGCCGGGCGGGGTCGGCGGTCCAGTCGGGATGACAGAGATAGCCGACCCGGTCGGGGGTCAGCTTGGCGCCCGCACCGCGGAAACGGCGGTCGAGCGCCGCGCCGAGGCGCAGCAGCCCGGCCGGCAGGTGCATCGGTAGCACGCGGGTGCCGACCGCGCGGCCGATCAGCCGGGCAAGATCGGCATGGGTCAGCACGGTGCCGTCATCCACCTCCAGCACCGCAGGCGGGCCGCGGGTGAGCCCGAGTGCCACGATCAGGCGAGCGAGATCCTCCACCGCGACCAGCGACAGGCGACCGGGTGGGGGCAGCAGGGCGAGGCCACGCCGCGCCAGGCGGAACATGTCGCGCATCTCGGTATCGCCGGGGCCATAGACGCCGGTGGGGCGGACGATCGTCCAGTCGCGGTCGCTTTCCTCCACAAGCGTCTCCGCCTCGCGCTTGGACCAGCCATAGTTGGACAGTTGCGGCTCGCGTGCGGAGAGCGAGGAGACATGGACGAAGCGGGCGACACCGGCGGCGCGCGCGGCGGCGAGCATCGCGGCGGTGCCGTCGATATTGCCGGCCGCAAAGCCCGCGCGATCGGGCGCGTTGACGACGCCGGCGATGTGGAGAACGGCATCCGCGCCGCCAGCCAGCGTCGCCAGCGTGTCGGGGCGGTCGAGCGCGCCCTCCACCCAGGTCACGCCGTCTCGCAGCGGTTGCGCACGGCGGGTAAGGGCGCGGACCTGGTGGCCGCGGCCAAGCGCCTGATCCACCACCACGCGGCCGACAAAGCCGGTGGCGCCGGTAACGCCGAGGATCACAGCAGCGCCAGATGGTTGCGGTGGACCAGCGCGGCGCGCGGCGCATAGCCGAGGATCGCGGCCTGCTCGTCCGAACGCCGGCCGAGCAGGCGGGCGGCGTCGGCGGCGTCATATTCGGACAGGCCGCGCGCGATCGTGCCCCCCGGCCCCTCGATCGTGACGAGGTCGCCGCGGTCGAAGCGCCCCTCCACCCGCACCGCGCCCGCGGCCAGCAGGCTGCCGCCCCCCGCCAGCGCGCGGGCGGCGCCGGCATCGACATGGATCGCGCCGCGCGCGGTGAGCCCGCCGGCCAGCCATGCCTTGCGGGCGGGGGCGGCATGGGCGGCGACGAACAGGGTATGGCGCGCCTCGGTGGCGAGCGGGTGATCGATGCGGCCGCTGGCGATGGCGAGATGGGCGCCCGCGCTGGTGGCGATGCGCGCCGCCGCGATCTTGGACACCATGCCGCCCGACCCCATGCCGGAGGCGGAGCCGGCATCCGCCATGCCGGCGACCGCATCGATCGCATCGACCCGTGCGATATGGCGCGCGGCGGGGTTGGTGTGCGGATTGGCATCGTACAGGCCGTCGACATCGGACAACAGCACGACGCCGCCGGCGCCCGCCGCCTGCGCGATGCGCGCGGCAAGCCGGTCATTGTCGCCGAAGCGGATTTCCTCCGTGGCGACGCTGTCATTCTCGTTGATGACGGGCACGATGCCGAGGCCGAGCAGCCGGCCCAGCGTAGCGGCGGCGTTCAGGTAGCGGCGGCGATGTTCCAGATCGTCGAGCGTAACCAGCATCTGTGCCGCCGTGATGCCCTGATCGCCGAGCAGTTCGGCCCAGGTCTGGCTGAGCGCGATCTGGCCGGTCGCGGCGGCGGCCTGCGCATCCTCCAGGCTGGCGCGGCCGCCCTTGGGCAGCCCCAGGCGGCGCGCACCGAGCGCGATGGCGCCCGAGGACACGATCGCGACCTGCTGGCCGGCGCGGTGACGTTCGGCAAGGTCGGCAACAAGGCTGGCGAGCCATTCACGCCGCACCGCACCATCGGGGGCGACAAGCAGCGCCGAGCCGATCTTCACGACCAGCCGCGCGCAGGAGGAGGGAGGAAACAGCGCCATGGCGGACGGCGTTAGCGCGGTTGGCGGGGGGTGCCAATGCGTGCCCCGGACGAAGGGGCGGTATCCTTCGCCGCGTTCGCGCGTTCGGTGGGCATGGTTCATTCATGCAGGAGACGATGATGGCGCATGTTCCCGAGGGCGCGGGCGACAATTCCAAGGGCAAGAAGGCATCGCGCATCATCGCGCCGTCGATGGCGGCCTATATGGTCTTCGCGATGCTGATCGCGTTCGGGCTGATGTACGCCTATGCGTCCAACGCCTGATGATTGCAGGGCGTGCAATCGCGCGTGAATTCAATGCACTTGCGATATAGCGTGCTGCGCTGCACAAGGAGCGGGCCTTTTAGGCATCCTCTCCTAAAAACTTTCATGGCTGGTCTGCGGACCGGCCTTTTTTTTGGCCCGGCGCCGGCGCTCAGCCCCCGAGCTTGGTGAGGATGAAGGCGGCCAGAAAGCCGACCACGGCGATCATACCCGAATAATCGTGCGTCGATTCGGTCGCTTCGGGGATCATGGTATCGACCAGCATCGCCAGGATCGCGCCCGCAGCAACGGCGGTGACGGCCGCAAGGATGTCCGGCGCAGCCCCGGCCAGCGCGGCATTGCCGATCATCGCGGCGAGACCGGAGGCGAGGGCGATGCCGATCCATACGCCAAAGACATAGGTCGGCGATCGGCCCGACCGCTTCATCCCCGCCGCACTCGCCAGCCCCTCGGGAACGTTGGACAGGAACACCGCGGCGACCATCACCGCGCTGACTCCGCCGCCGCTGAGCAGGCTGGTACCGATGACCACCGATTCGGGAATGCCGTCGAGCAGCGCGCCGATCGCGATGGCGAGGCCCGAATTGGCCCCGGCATCGGGCTGCTTCTCCTGCGGGTTGCTGCCCGAACGCTTGCGATGACGCGCGCCCTGTCGCGATACGATGATGTTGGCGAGGGTGTAGACCGCGGCGCCGCCGACGAAACCCGCCGCGGTGGAATCGAAGCCGCCCTGTGCATAGGCCTCGTCCATCAGGTCGAAGGCGACGGCCGAGATCAGCACGCCCGAGCCGATGGCCATGATCGCGGCGATCAAGCGCTGTGGCAGGGTGACGAGATAGGGAATGGCCGCGCCGAGGATCAGCGCCGATCCGCCGACCAGCCCCCAAAGACCGGCCGTTACAACCTGATGCATCTACGTTTCCCCATGCCTGACCGGGTGGAACGTGCAAAAGGCCGGCGGGTGCCGGTGATCGCGCTATTTGATGTCAAGTGGCGGAGAGGGTGGGATTCGAACCCACGGTACCCGTGAGGGCACGCCGCATTTCGAGTGCGGTACATTCGACCACTCTGTCACCTCTCCGCTGAGGTTCGCACCGGGCGCCTGGGCGTCCGTCCGATCGGTCGAGGGCGGGCCTCTAATCGAAGGATTCGGGCGATGCAAGCGTCGAACTTGTGCCGCGGCGCAAAAAGCCTAGATTGTTTCCATGCCACGTCATGATCCCGTCCATATGCCCGACCGCCTGGAGGTGGAGGCCCCCGCCATCGCGCACGCCCGCTTCGCGATCGGGGAGGTGGTGCGGCATCGCCTGTTCGATTTCCGGGGCGTGGTGTTCGACGTGGACCCGGTCTTTGCCAATACCGAGGAATGGTATGAGGCGATCCCCGAATCGATTCGGCCGTCCAAGGACCAGCCCTTCTACCATCTGCTCGCCGAGAACATGGAATCGAGCTACGTCGCCTATGTCAGCCAGCAGAATCTGGTGACCGACGACAGCGACGAGCCGATCGACCATCCGGCCATCGCCGGGTTGTTCACCGGGTTCGAGGACGGGCGTTATCGCCTGCGACAGGAGCATCGGCACTGAGTCCGAGCGTGCGGCGGGGCATGTCCCATGCGATGCCGGCAAAACGTCCGAATACCCGCTCGCGCGGTTGACAATGTCGCCTCATTTGCCTAGCTGACGCTTCTTTCCCGCTGGGCGTGGCCTTTGCGGGGCACATGCATTTGGGAAGTGACAACAGCCATGTTCGCAGTCGTGCGCACGGGCGGCAAGCAGTACCGCGTCGCCGCCGGAGACAAGATCGTCGTCGAGAAGATCGAGGGCGAGGCCGGCGCGTCGGTGACGCTGGACGATGTGCTGCTCATGGGCGAGGGCTCGGAGCTGAAGTCGACCAGCGGCCTGACGGTCGCCGCAGAGATCATCGCCCAGGCCAAGGGCGAGAAGGTGATCGTTTTCAAGAAGCGTCGCCGCCACAATTATCGTCGCCGCAACGGCCATCGCCAGAACCACACGATCCTCAAGATCGTTTCGGTCGGCTGAGCAGACGTTTCGAGAATCCAGGAGTAGATCGCAATGGCACATAAGAAAGCAGGCGGTTCTTCGCGCAACGGTCGCGATTCGGCCGGCCGCCGCCTTGGCGTGAAGAAGTTCGGTGGCCAGGAGTGCGTCGCCGGCAACATCCTCGTGCGTCAGCGCGGGACCAAGTTCTATCCGGGCCGCAATGTCGGCATCGGCAAGGATCACACGCTGTTCGCGCTGACCGACGGCCGTGTCGCGTTTGCCGAAGGCAAGCTCGGCCGCAAATATTGCTCGGTCGAAATGATTGCGGCTGCGGCCGAATAAGGGCGATCATTCGGGTCGCCCACCAGGGTGACCCGGGTTCCGCGACGGAACCTGCCAAAAAGGGAGACGGGTCACCCCGGCTCCCTTTTTTTCGTGCTCCCGTTCTAGCGTATGTCGTTGTTCCGTCATGTGGATATGGCAGGGCACGCGCGACGCGACGAGGAGTGTACGAGAATGTTCGCGCGGACGGAGAGATTGATGCTGCGGCCCGGCTGGCCGGAGGACGCACCCGAGCTGGTGCGGGCGATCGGCCATGAGGACGTGGTCACGCGGCTGGCACGGGCGCCCTGGCCCTATGCGCTGGGCGATGCGCAGGCCTTCCTGGCGCAGCCGCGCGGCGGCCATGAACCCCGCTTCCTGATCTTCGACGATATCGCCGCCGGCCCGCGGCTGGTCGGCGGGATCGAACTGATCGACGGCGAGGAACTGGCCTATTGGCTGACCCCGGCCGCCTGGGGGCGCGGCTATGCGACCGAGGCGGGGCGCGCGATGATCGACATCGCCCGCCACGCGCTGGGTGTCCGGCGGCTGCACGCGCGCCACTTCGTCGACAATCCTGCATCCGGCCGGGTGCTGGCCAAGCTCGGCTTCTGCGCCACGGGTGAAATCGCGCCGCTCGCCTCGCGGGGGCGGCGCGAACCGGGGCTGGCGATCGCTTATGAGCGCGACCTGGACGAGGAGCGAGCGGTGCCGGTGGCGCTCGCGGCCTAGGCGGCGCGCGCTTCCGGCATGACCGCATCGGCATAATCGCTTTCGGCAAGGCCGATCAGCGCGCGGTCGTCATGCTTCCAGGGGTGGAAGCCCGGCAGGAAGTAGCTGAGCCATGCGCCGGCGACCTTGCGCGCCATGCCGGGCCGGACCAGCGCATAATGGAACAGCCGCCACCAGATGCGCGGGCCGGTCAGCCCGTCCTGGCGCAGCAGGTCCAGCATGCCGCGGCGGCGACCGTTCACGAACCGGCCGGTGGTGATGAGCATCACCAGCGCCTTGATCCGCCAGCGCTTGAAACGCGGCCAGTCGCGCGTGGCGTGCAGCCATGTGTCATAGGCGACGCCCTTGTGCTCGATCTCCTCGGCGGCGTGCCACAGCCATAGCCGCGCCGCTTCCCGGTCGCCGCCCGCCAGATGACGGGGGTCGGCGATCAGCGCATGCGCCAGGATCGCGGTGAAATGCTCCAGCGCGGTGGTCGCGGCCAGGCGCGCGATCGCCGGCCTGCCGTCGGTCAGCGCCAGTTGCGCCACCACGTCGCGCTCCAGCCGGCTGGTATCGTATCCCTGTTCGGTGACGTGGCGGTTGAAGGCGACATGCTCGCGGCTGTGGATCACCTCCTGCTTCACGAAGGCGCGAATCTCGCCTTGCAGCTTGGGCGGCGTGCCGTCGCGGAATGCCTTGACGCTGTCGCAGAAAAAGGCCTCGCCGCGCGGAAAGGTGACGGACAGCGCATTGTAGAAGGCGGTCGCGACGGGATCGTCGTTCAACCAGTATCGCCGCAACCGCGCATCGCGGCCGAACCGGACATCGCGCGGCGTGATCGTCAAATCGGCGGGCGTGATTGCTTTGGCCACAAAAACCTCCGACTGTGGTGTAAGTTAGATAGCTTACATCAGTGTAGGTAAGGAGCGTGCGTGGAAGCGTCAACCCGACGTCGTTTGCCCCCGGAGGAGTCGCGCGCCCAGGCGCTGGACGCGGCACGCGCGCTGCTGATCGAATCGGGGCCGCAGGCGATCACGCTGAAGGCGGTGGCGGCGCGGATGGGGCGTACCCATGCCAATCTGCTGCATCATTTCGGCAGCGCCGCCGACCTGCAGCGGGCGCTGGCCGAGCGGATGGCGACCGACATCACGCGCCAGATCGGCGTCGCGGTGCAGGCGGCGC
>NZ_JALNUQ010000086.1:0-6917 GCF_026540875.1 Sphingomonas sp. GM_Shp_2 | reverse complement strand
CCGCGGCTTCACCATGCGCCATCCGGACGTGCCTCCCGAACAACGCGGCACGCTCGCCGCGCTCGCCCATCCTGCGATCGTCGCCCATCTGCAAAAGCTCGGCGTCGCCGCGGTCGAACTCATGCCGATCACCGCCTGGATCGACGAACGGCACCTACCCCCCCTCGGCCTCACCAACGCCTGGGGCTACAACCCCGTGGTGCCGATGGCGCTCGACCCGCGCCTCGTCCCCGGCGGCGTCGCCGAACTGGTCGCCACGGTCGCCGCGCTGCGCGACGCAGGGATCGGCACCATCCTCGATCTCGTCTTCAACCATACCGGCGAAAGCGACATCCACGGCCCCACCCTCTCCTTTCGCGGCTACGACCCGGACGCCTACGCCACGGCGGCCGACGGCACGCTCATCAACGACACCGGCACCGGCAACACGCTCGCCACCGGCCGCCCGCACATCCGCGCGCTGATCCTCGACACCCTCCGCCACTTCGCTCGCGCCGGGGTCGACGGCTTCCGCTTCGACCTCGCCCCCATCCTCGCCCGCGACCCCGGCTTCGACCCCCAGGCGCCCCTCTTCACCGACCTCGCCGCCGATCCCCACCTCGCCTCCCGCCTCATGATCGCCGAACCCTGGGACATTGGCCCAGGCGGCTATCAACTTGGCCAGTTTCCAGACACATGGCTCGAATGGAACGACCGCTACCGCGACGACGTTCGCCGCTTCTGGCGCGGTGACGGCGCCGCCGGCACGCTCGCCACCCGCATCGCCGGCTCGTCCGACCTCTTCTCCGGCGCCGCCACCCGCTCCGTCAACTTCCTCGCCGCGCATGACGGCTTCACCCTCGCCGATACGCTCGCCCACGCCCACCGCCACAACCACGCCAATGGCGAACACAATCGCGACGGCCATGCCGACGAAATCGCCTGGAACCACGGCACCGAGGGCGCAACGGACGACCCCGCCATCCGCGCCTCCCGCGACGCCTCCGCGCGCGCCCTGCTCGCCACCCTCTTCGCCTCCAAGGGCACCCCCATGCTCACCGCCGGCGACGAATTCTCCCGCAGCCAGCACGGCAACAACAACGCCTACGCCCAGGACAACGACACGACGTGGATCGACTGGACGGCCCGCGACACCGATCTTGAGGCGTTCGTCGCCGCGCTCTCCGCCTTCCGCCGCGGCACGCCGCTCGCCGATCCCGCATGGCTGGCGGCGGCCGATTGGCGCGATCTGTCGGACCGGCCGATGACGCCGGAGCGTTGGGCCGATGCACAAGGCTTCGTCCTGCGCCTCCCGATGGCGACGGAAACGCTCGTCCTGCGCATCGATCGACCGAATGCCCGCGTGACGCTGTCGCGCGCCACCCTGCTGGAGAGCCGCCCTTGAAGACCCGCCTCGCCCTGCTGCCGCTCACCCTGGTCGCGCTGGCCGCCACCCCGCTGTCGCCGGCCCAGCGCTACGGCGCGCTCTATCGTGACGTGCAGATGGCGCAGCTTTTCCCCGACTCCAAGACCTTTGCCGATGCCGAGCCCCGCCGCGGCGACCGCGCGATCCTCGCCGCCTACCGCCTCTGCGACTGCGCCACCGACAAGGCGAAGCTGCGCGCCTTTGTCCTCGCCAACTTCACCCTGCCGATCACCCCCAGCGGCACCACCCAGCAACGCCTGCCCATCGCGCAGCACATCGACCAGCTCTGGCCGCAACTCACCCGCGTCACCACCAGGGTCGCGCCCGGCTCGTCCGCGCTGACGCTGCCGCACCGCTATGTCGTGCCTGGCGGACGCTTCCGCGAAATGTATTACTGGGACAGCTGGTTCTCGATGCTCGGCCTGCCGCTGGCCGGGCGTCAGGATCTGGTCGAGGATCAGGTGCGCAATTTCGGCAGCCTGGTCGACCGCTACGGCCATATCCCCAACGGCACCCGCACCTATTATCTCAGCCGCTCGCAGCCACCCGTCTTCTACCTGATCCAGGCGATGTCGAGGGATGCGAAGACGCTGGCGACCCGCACCCGTCAGCTGCGCGCCGAACACGCCTATTGGATGGCCGGCGCCGATCGGCTGAGGCCCGGCGAGCAGCATGCCCGCGCCGTGCGCCTCGCCGATGGCACGCTCCTCAACCGCTATTGGGACGACCGCGCCGATCCGCGCGACGAAAGCTACCGCGAGGATGCCGAACTGGCCGCCGCCACCCCGAGCCGTGACGCCGGGCAGCTCTACCGCGACCTGCGCGCGGCGGCGGAAAGCGGCTGGGACTTTTCCTCGCGCTGGCTGGCGGACGGTCGCACGCTTGCCACCATCCGCACCACGCGGCTGGCGCCCGTCGACCTCAACAGCCTGATGCTGGGGATGGAGCGCACCATCGCCGACAATTGCCGCGCCCTGCGCGACACCGCCTGCACCACCGGCTTCGCCGCCCGCGCCACCGCGCGCGAGGCTGCGATCCGGCGGCTGATGTGGAACCCGAACGGCTATTTCGCCGATTATGATCTCGACACCGGTCGCCCGGCCGATGCCCGCACCGCCGCCATGGCCTTCCCGCTGTTCGTCGGCGCCGCCAGCCCCGACCAGGCGACCGCCACCGCTGAAGCACTCGCACCCTTTATCGGCCAGGGGGGCCTGCGCACCACGCTGACCGCCAGCGGCCAGCAATGGGACGACCCGAATGGCTGGGCGCCGCTGCAATGGATCGCGATCCAGGGCCTGCGCCGCTACGGCCACGCCGCCCCCGCCGACCGGATCAAGGCGGCATGGCTCGCCTCGGTGCAGCGCGAATATGCATCGAGCGGCAAGCTGCTGGAAAAATATGACGTTCGCGAACGTCGCCCCGGCGGCGGCGGCGAATATCCCAATCAGGACGGCTTCGGCTGGACCAACGGCGTCACCCGGGCCCTGCTGGCGGAGCGCTGACGCCCCGCTAGGGTTGCATCAGCCCATGGCCCATCAGGTTGTGATCCAGATGGTTCATGATCCACAGCGATCCGATCAGCACCAGCCCGACGATCAACACGCCGAACGCCAGCGCCAGCACGTTGTTCGTATTGTCGGGCCCCGTCGTGATGTGCAGGAAGAAGACGAGGTGCACCCCCATCTGGCCGATCGCCAGCGCGACCAGCGCGACGGGAATGCCCGGCCCCCATACCAGGTCGCTTGTCGCCACATAGAAGCTCGCCGCGGTCAGCATCGCCGCCAGTCCGAAACCGATCGCATAGCTGCGCAGCGCCGCAGGGATGTCATGCTCGGCGGACCGGCTGCCGGGCGCCTTGTCGTCCTGCGGGGTTTCGTCCAGCCCGCCGCTGCCGCTGTCCTGGGTGCGGGTGTCGCTCATCCGTGCGTTCCCATCAGATAGACCATGGTGAACAGCGCGACCCAGACGATGTCCAGCGCATGCCAGAACAGGCTGAAGCACATCATCCGCCGCGCGATATCCTCTCGAAATCCCTTGGCCCAGACCTGCGCCATCATCGTCGTCAGCCACAACAGACCGAGCGTGACGTGCACGCCGTGGCACCCGACCAGCGCGAAGAAGGCGGACAGGAAAGCGCTGCGCGACGGCCCATGCCCTTCCCCGATCAGGTGCAGGAACTCATAGGCCTCCAGGCAGAGGAAGCCGAACCCGAACAGCGCGGTCGCGGCCATCGCGACCTGGAACCAGCGCCGGCTCTCCGCCAGCATCGCGATCCCCGCCAGCCCGCAGGTGAAGCTGGAGGCGAGCAGCAGCGCCGTCTCGGTGGCGACCAGCGGCACCTCGAAGATGTCGCGCCCGGTCGGCCCGCCCGCCGTCTCGCCGACCAGCACCGCATAGGCCGCGAAGAAGCCGGAAAACATGATGAAGTCCGACAGCAGGAAGATCCAGAAGCCGTAGGACACCACGATCCGCTTGGGCGCGGGGCCCCGCTCGCTCGCCGGGCGCTCGCCATGCCCCAGCTTGTGCGGGTCGCCATGCCGGCTGGCGTCGGCCGCGCCGCTCATGTCGCGGCCTCTTCGGGCAGGTCCAACAGCGTCGCCTTGCCCTGGCGCCGCGCATCGTCCTGCTGCTTCACCTCGTCGGCAGAGATCACATATTCGGGCTCGTCCCGCCATGCGAAGACGACAAAGGTCGCCCATGCCCCCAGGAAGCCGGCGATCACCATCCACCAGATGTGCCAGATCAGCGCAAAGCCCATCGCGGTGGCGAACACGGCGCAGATGATGCCGGTCGGCGAGTTGCGCGGCATCTCGATCGGTTCATAGTCGGGCCGCTCGCTCAACACCTTCTTCTCGCGCGCCTTGGACTTCAGCTCCCAATAGGCATCCTCGCCTGTCACGTCGGGCAATGCGGCGAAGTTGAAGGTCGGCGGCGGCGAGGCGGTGATCCATTCCAGCGTCCGCCCGTCCCAGGGGTCGCCGCTTTCGTCGATCAGCCGCTTGCGATCGCGGATCGAGACATAGAGCATCATCACCTGACACGCGATGCCGCCCGCGATCAGCAGCGCACCCGCGCCCGCCGCGATCAGCCAGGGTTGCCATTCGGGCACGTCGTAATGCTGCATCCGCCGCGTCATGCCCATCAGCCCCAGTACGTAGAGCGGCATGAAGGCGAGGTAGAAACCCGACAGCCACAGCCAGAACGCGCGCTTGCCCCAGCGTTCGTCGAGCATGAAGCCGAACATCTTGGGAAACCAGTAGGTGAAGCCGGCAAAGGCGCCGAACAGCACCCCGCCGATGATGACGTTGTGGAAATGCGCGACCAGGAACAGCGAGTTGTGCAGCACGAAATCGGCCGGCGGGATCGCCAGCAGCACGCCCGTCATTCCACCGATGGCAAAGGTGACGATGAACCCGATCGACCACAGCATCATCGAGGTGAAGCGGATGCGCCCGCCATACATGGTGAACAGCCAGTTGAAGACCTTCACCCCCGTCGGCACCGCGATGATCATCGTCGTCACGCCGAAGAAGCCGTTGACGTCCGCCCCTGCCCCCATCGTGAAGAAATGGTGCAGCCACACCATGAAGGACAGGATGCAGATCACCATGGTGGCGATCACCATCGACCGGTATCCGAACAGGGGCTTGCCCGAAAAGGTCGAGACCACCTCGGAAAACACCCCGAACGCCGGCAGGATCAGGATATAGACCTCCGGATGCCCCCAGGCCCAGATCAGGTTCACGAACATCATCTGGTTGCCGCCCAGTTCGTTCGTGAAGAAGTGGAACCCCAGATACCGGTCGAGGATCAGCATCGCCAGCGTCGCGGTCAGGATCGGGAAGGCCGCCACGATCAACAGGTTGGACGCCAGCGACGTCCAGCAGAACATCGGCATGCGCGTATAGCCCATGCCCGGCGCGCGCATCTTCAGGATGGTGGTGACCAGGTTCACCCCCGACAGCAGCGTGCCGACACCCGATATCTGCAGCGACCACAGATAATAATCGACGCCGACACCGGGGGAGAAGCGCAGTTCGGACAGCGGCGGATAGACCAGCCACCCCGTCTTGGCGAACTCGCCGATGACGAGGCTCAGGTTCAGCAGCAGCGCCCCGCTCGCCGTCAGCCAGAAGCTGACCGAATTGAGCGTCGGAAACGCCACGTCGCGCACGCCCAGTTGCAGCGGCACCGCAAAGTTCATCAGCCCGATCATGAACGGCATCGCCACGAAGAAGATCATGATCGTGCCGTGCGCGGAAAATATCTGGTCGTAATGTTCGGGCGGCAGATACCCGCCATTCCCTTGCGCGATCGCCTGTTGCGAACGCATCAGCAGCGCGTCCGAAAAGCCGCGCAGCAGCATCACGCCGGCCAGCAGGCAATACATCACCCCGATCCGCTTGTGATCGACCGAGGTGATCCATTCGCGCCACAGATAGGGGAAGTGCCCGGCGCGCCACGTCCAGATCAGCAGCGCCAGAATGCCCGTCACCGCCACGCCGAACGCGATCAGCGGCATCGGCTCGTGAAACGGGATCGCGTCCCAGCCCAGCTTGCCGAGCACGCTCAATGCTCCCGCCCATCATGCGCGGTCTCGCTCACCGGCGCACCCGAGCGGGCGACGATGATGTCGTACAGCCGCGGCTGCACCGCACGGTAGCTATAGGGCGTCACATCCGTGCTCTGCTTGTTCAGAACCACGAAGCCGGGCCAGTCCAGCACCGGCCCCTGCCCCCGCGCCGCCGTCACGAACTGCGCAAAGGCGGCAGGGGGGACGGCCTGCGCGATGAAATCCATGTCGGCAAATCCCTCGCCGCTATAATGCGCGGATAGCCCGCGATACCGCCCCGGTCGGTCGGCGCGCAGGTGCAGCGTCGAATCCATCCCCGCCATCGCATAGATCTGGCTGCCCAGTTGCGGCACGAAGAAGCTGTTCATCACGGTGGCGGAGGTGATGCGGAACCGCACCGGTACGCCCACCGGCAGGACCAGCCGGTTGACGGTCGCAATGCCCTGTTCGGGATAGATGAACAGCCATTTCCAATCGAGCGATACCACCTCGACCGTCATCGCCCGTGCGCGCGACGCGATCGGTTTGGGCGGATCATATTCGTGGCTGCCGATCCAGCCGATCCCGCCCAGAAAGATGATCGCCAGCGCCGGGATCGACCAGACGAGCAGTTCCAGCCGCCCCGAATAGGCCCATTTCGGCAGATGCTTGGCCCGTTCGTTGCTCGCGCGGAACCACCATGCGAAGCCGATCGCCATCACGATCACGGGGATGACGATCATCAACATGATCGCCAGCGAATTGAACAGCAAGGACCGCTCGCCAGCGGCAATGGGCCCGGCCGGATCGAGCACACCCGAACGACAACCGCCAAGCGCCAACAGGCACAGCGCGGGCACGCTGCCAAGACGGAGGGGCGCGGTCATTCCGCGCGTCAACGATGCCGCGCGTCGTTCGTTCCACCGCTGTCGCCTGAGAGATGGCGGCTCCCAACTGGTC